>DASPPQ010000261.1:0-2352 GCA_035625415.1 Thermodesulfobacteriota bacterium | reverse complement strand
AAAATGATATTCCCAGGTTTCAAGAGTTTTTCCATTAACAGTCCTATAAGTGATAAGGTCTGTCCTTCCCCACAAAGAGACCACTTCTTCTTTCGTCATGTTGGGTTTAATGTCTGAAACATGACGAGGGTGGCATGAAGAGAAAATGAAAATAAGAGAAACCAAGAGAAACAGATAAATAATCTTTTTTCTTTCCATCTCTATTCACCTCCCTTTTAAGAAAACCTGTCTCAATCCTGTAGGGGTGTATGAAACAGAGCTTCTTGGGCATGGTTTCTTGGTCGGGATCAAGACGGGTATATTCAAAATCTCCTCAGCCATTTGTTTTCCTTTCCATTTCCCTCTTCCGACTTCTTTCCGCTGATTGTTTTGTGTTTGTTCCATAGATAACCTCAACCGATGCGTCCGATGCGTCGTCGCAGTCACCTCAATGCTCCATGGATCGAAGAGTACCAGCGTCCCTTTGTGCGTCCCCGGCTTGCCTTTAAGCCAAAGCCTGAAGTGATCTTGAGTGTCTCGTAGTTCGATCAGATCCATGGTCGAGTCACTCCTCCGCCAATCTCAGCGTCCACCACCAGTACCGCCCGAGCTGCTCTGGCCTTGCCGCAGCCCGCGCCCAATTTGGGGCGTGAATGGACTTCGCTCAGGGCTCGGGCCGGCTGCGGCTTCACGCGTTGCTTCGCCGACAACCACGCGCAGACCTTCGGTCAAATCGTTTCCTTCGACCTCTGCCAATGTACCGTCCGTCAACCCGACGTTCACGTGCACAGGCCGGACAAACTCTCCTTGCTCAACCCAGATGGTTCCGTGCAGTCTCGGCGCACCGGCGGTGTCAGCCTCACCGCCCCGGTCTCGGCTTGAAGAGTCAGCAGGAGCGCGAGATGTTTGGCCAGATTTCGGCGCGATCTGACTGGGCTTCGGTGACCAGTGCAGTGCTGCATTCGGAACCAGTAACACGCCTTGCCGACGGCCCAGCGTGAACCGCGCGTTGGTTGTCAGATAAGGCAATAGTTTGCCGTCATCGTTGTTGGTGTCGACCCTGACAGTGTAAGTGACAACATTCTGCAGCATCGTCGCATTCAGCCTAACCTGACCCACTTGCCCTTGGAACACCCGGCCAGGATGGGCGTCCACGGTGAACGTTACTGGCTGGCCTATAAAAATACTGCCAATGTCAGCTTCGTTGACCGATACCCAATCCTGAATGCGCTTGAGATTGGTTGCAATGATGAACAGGTTTGGCGTACTCAGGCTGGACACGACGGTCTGGCCAATGTTAACTTGTCGGTCGACAACTACACCGTCGACGGGCGATTTGATGGTACAGTAACCGAGATTGATCTGCGCAGTGTCCAGACTGGCCTTTGCTTGTGCCACAGCGGCCTTCGTTTGCTCCACGGTAGCCTCCGCTGCCACCAGGTTAGCCTTAGCAACCTCGTAATTGGCTTGGTACTGATCATAAGCACTCTGTGCCAATGCGTCGGATGGACCGAGCTTCTGCGCCCGACCCCAGTCCTGCTGGGCATCCACCAACTTCGCTTTCATCTGGAGCACATTGGCGTCGGCGCTGACCTTGTTCGCTATGGCCTGCTCCAATTGCCCCTTGGCAGTTTCCACAGCAGCGGCGTAAAGTGAGTCGTCAATTTTCGCCAGCACCATGCCCTTCTCCACGACCGAACCCCATTGAATTTCCTTCCCGCCTTTGTCCTTGCCGAAGGCGATAATCACCCCAGCAACTTGAGCGCCTATGTCCACGGCTGCCTCCGGCTCGAGCGTGCCTGTCGCGGTGATCGTGGCTACCAGATCACCCCGTTTCACCGGCACCGTGTGAAACGTCGGCTCATTGCTCCGCTTGGACCGCAACCACCACATGCCGGCGCTACCCATCACAGCCAGCCCGATAACGACCAGAATCATCATTCCGACTGCCCGTCGCATAATTATCTCCCTGCGCCGCTAATGATTTTTGCGACTTTGATGTCTCACAGCGTTAGCCTTTTATCTGCCGCTATGTCTAAGACAGCACAATATCATCCTGCTTTGGGGATGAAAACACTCTCTGATAAGTCTCCTTGGGTTTTTCCTTTTCAGAAGATTCGATCTTTGCATCGATCTTCTCCCTCACCCATCCCAAGATACTTCTCAAAATCTCCAAGAACCGAACCTCTAAGCGAGTTATATTTTCACTTTCGATCTGATCGTTGATCGATTTTAGCCATTCATCAAGTTTTTCACGCAATCTCTTTAAGACCAAAATGAAATGAGGGTCTGTCTGTTCCTCTTTCCCCTCGTCCTGGGCGAAAAGAATCCCGGATCTCTCTCCGCCCTCCTCTCGGGTCATCGATGCTTTGA
>DASPPQ010000260.1:0-56545 GCA_035625415.1 Thermodesulfobacteriota bacterium | reverse complement strand
GGCGGCGGCGGCGGTGGTGGCGGTGGCGGTGGCGGCGGCGGAGCCGGTTTTTCACAAGGCGTCAATTTCAAAGCCTCGAGAGATTTTTCTTTAGCCACCTTGACCCCTATATCATATTTCGCCGAACTTTCATACCACCTTTTTTGCAACCCATGTTCCGCCAGAGCCAGAGCAGCCTCGGCCGTGGCATATTGACACGGGGCACATTTCTTTGCGCCCGCTGCAGTCGCTTTGTCAAAGAGTCCTTTCGCTTCGTCGTAGGCCATCCGCGTCTCTTTGCTTACGGCACATCCTGAGGCAACCATTGCCCCTAAGATGAGCGCGAATAACATCATCCATTTTCTACTCATGTTCATACGTCACCTCCTCTCTTCTATCTCTTATTTTTTCTTTTGAATTTCGGCTAACCCGGCATCTGAAGCTGATATTGACCGTTTTGCAAATCCCTCCGCAGCTTTGAAATCGTTACTGTTGAACTCTATCTGCGATTCCTCCAAGAATTTCTCCGCGCTGCAGTATTCGTAAGGAACCAGCTTCTCCCCTCCCCTACCTTTCATGTCGGAGAACAACCTCTCGGCGTTGGCTATCTCTTTCTTGGCGCTGAAATAATGACATCCCGAGAGGGCAAAGGAGAAAAGAACAAAGACCACCAAAAACTTTCCAATCTTTCTGCTCATGGGTTCACCCCCTTTCGAATTATTTATTAAAACAACCTCCCTCGTTTACGATACCGAACACATATCGGGTTGTCAACACTTTTGTGTGTCTTCTGCCGCCAATAGGTAAAAGTTACCGCGGAGGGTCTGAGAAATA
The DNA here is from genome assembly GCA_035625415.1 of Thermodesulfobacteriota bacterium. Taxonomy (GTDB): domain Bacteria; phylum Desulfobacterota; class BSN033; order BSN033; family UBA1163; genus UBA1163. The sequence continues at coordinate 55,732 of DASPPQ010000260.1, read as the reverse complement.
AATAAGGTTAATACTGTATTTAGGGGCAGAAAAGACCGTATTTTTGTTTGAAATTCTGCGCTGGAGCTGTTGGCTTTTTTTAAGACTTCTTTTCTTCAAGAAACTTTCTCAGGCATTCTTTAGTGCAAAAATAATAATCTCTTCCTTTTACTCTTTTCCTAAAGGCGGTTCGCTTGGGAACATAGGTTTGGCAATAAGGGTCTTGAACCAGTTCTTCTGATTCGGATTCCCTGCCTCTCTTTTTCCTCCCCACGGCCATGCCTTTAATAAGATAGTAAAGGATTGCATAAAGGAGAAGAAGAAGGAGGACGAATAGAATAAATCGGGCCATGAGCAGTCCAATAATAAACAAGCACCCAATTCCAAACAGTTTACAAACTCGAATCTCGAATGAGCATCCCTCTCCCCATCCCTCTCTCAGAGAGGGATAGGGAGAGGTTTCGAATTTAAATTTTTTCGACCCCCTGGTCTTCTTTAGAGTCGTTTAGGAGCTCTTGGATCGTTTTCTTTAAGACAGGATGGATAAGATTTCGATCAATTTCAGCCAAGGGGATGAGCACAAATTGACGGTATTGGACCCGGGGGTGGGGGATCTGGAGCTCTTCGGTTTGAATTTCAATCTCATCGAAGAATAGGATGTCCAGATCAATCGTTCGGGGCCCCCATCGAAAGGTTTCTGTGCGACCCAAATGAGATTCGATCGTCTTTAATTTCTGGAGGAGTTCAGAAGCTTCCAGATCGGTCTCGATTTTTATGACCCCGTTCACAAACCAATCCTGGGAAGTGTAGCCAACGGGTTGCGCCTTAAAGAAGGAAGATCTTGCTAGGAGTTTGTGATGGTCAATCTTTAGGATCTCAGAAATAGCTTTTTCGGATTGGGATAGCTTATCCCCAAGGTTAGAACCAATCCCAATGTAGGCAATATGTCGCATTCCGATCGGAGGCAGAAAGCATTCGACTTTTCACCCCGCACCTGTCAAAACAGCCTCTTTCAGGACTTGTTTGAAGCACAATTTGGCGGGGACCTTCAGCATGGAAGTCCTGCAACCTTAGGCATGGCGCAGGGTTCACTTTTTTTCAGAAATCTCTTCGGGCTTTTTCGGAGTAACGTCGATTTCCTCTTTATCTTTTGTGGCCTTTTTGAAATTTCTAATCCCTTTGCCGAGTCCTTCGCCGATCTGAGGCAACTTTCCAGCACCAAATATGATCAGGACGATGACCAAGATGACGATCAACTCGGGCATTCCGATTCCTCCAAGCATTTTTTTCTCCTTTTCTTTTATTATTAGCCAGCCTAACCTTCCTGCTCTATCTGCCGGAAGGGAGACCACACTCCTGTTGGGCTTGGCGGAAGTGCATGGGAATCGAACCCACCACGGACATCTCTGCCCGTCACTGGATTTGAAGTCCAGGAGGCCCACCAGAACCTGTCCACTTCCACAGTATAACCTAAAGGATTTTCTTTTTAAAGTCAAGGAGTTTGAATTGGTAGACAAATACCGTAATCTCTTGATGAAAATACATGCTTTGTCGTATTATCTTGTGAAGGTTTCTGAAATATTCTAAATATGTTTGGCACTAAAAGGAGGATATTTAATGACAGTGGGCGAGTTGAAAGACGAAACGGAGGTTCTCGTCATCGGTGCAGGACCTGGAGGCTACGTGGCTGCGTTCCGGGCAGCAGATCTCGGGATGGATGTAACTTTGGTGGATCTGGAGAAACGGCCGGGTGGTGAATGCTTGTTTCGCGGGTGTATCCCCTCCAAAACGCTTCTTTTCCTGGCGGAGCTTCTGCACGACGCCCAGCGCTCCGGAGAGATGGGGATAAACTTCGGTAAACCTCAGATCGATCTCAATCGGATGCGTGGGTGGAAGGATCAGGTGATCGACAAACTCACCAACGGGCTTCTCACCCTGAGTAAACGGCGAAAGGTCCGATTGTTGCAGGGGAGGGCAGCCTTCGAGGCGTCTGATCGGGTGCGACTGGAAAATTCCGAAGTAAACCAGATTCGGTTTCGCCATGCCATCTTAGCGACTGGATCTTGCTCAACTCCGTTTCCCAATATTCCTTTCATAAAGGGAAGTCGCATCGTCGATTCGGCGGGCGCCCTGGAACTTCCCGATATCCCCCGTTCGCTCCTTGTTCTGGGTGGCGGTTATGTCGGGTTGGAGATGGGGACGATTTACGCGGCTTTGGGAAGTCGGGTGACCGTCGCTGTACGGGGGGACAGACTCCTCCGAGGTGCGGACCCGGATCTTGTGGACGTTTTGCTTTCCAGGCTTAAAGAGACCTTTCAAGCCATCTATTTCAACACCCAGGTCACATCCTTTAAGGAACGCGAAGAAGGCGTCGATGTGAAATTCGAGGGAAGGCCGGACAAGGCGGAACAAACCTTTGAAAGGGTACTCATTGCGGTAGGCCGAAAGCCGAATACGGGAAATGTGGGGCTGGAGAAGACCCGGGTGAAATTGAATGAGCAAGGTTTTGTCGTCGTGGATGAGCAGCGCCGGACCACTGATGAAAAGATCTTCGCGATCGGCGATGTCGCAGGCCCCCCTTTGCTGGCTCACAAGGCTTTTCGGGAAGGCAAGGTGGCAGCGGAGGTGATCAAGGGAATGCCATCCGCCTTCGATGTTCAAGCCATTCCTGCGGTCGTTTATACAAACCCTCAAGTTGCGTGGGCAGGTTTGAGGGAGGAACTGGCTCGAAAAGAGAACCGCAATATTAAGGTGGAGCGATATCTATGGAAATTTTCCAGTCGTGCGGGCACCATGGGCGTCTCGGACGGGGTCACTAAGATGATTTTCAGCCCTGAATCCGGTCGCCTTTTGGGAGTGGGAATTTGCGGCCCGAACGCAGAAGGGATGATCTCAGAGGGCACGCTGGCAATAGAATTGGGGGCTCTGGCGCAAGATTTGGGACTCACCATCCACCCACACCCAACCCTTTCAGAAATGATGATGGAGACAGCGGAGCTTTTCACAGGCACGGTCACCCATGTCCTGCCGGAGAGGCGTTTAGCTTCGGATTGAGGAATATCACTTTCAGTATTACTGAAGTTCTGAGATGAAGTGACTTTGCAAGTTTTTTTATGTATTCGTTTTATTGAATAGTTTTCGAAGAAACTCGACAGTTTGATGGTAGATTCCGGGAAGCTCGCTCTCCCGTAGACCGGCGATATTGAGTACATTAATCTTGTTGACTTCTCCCCATCTCTGCACGCTTTCAGGGTTGCCTCCGACAGACAGGTCAATTACGAAATAGGGTTTCTTATATTTTTGAGCAAACTTTATTGTGAGACCGGTCCCGCCTTTTGGTTCTCGCCAGGTGAAAATGAGGGTCCCGTCAGATTCTCTTACGTTCCTTTCAGTTCTGATTCGGTAGTTTGCAGAATGAGTCTCCTTAAGCGGATAACGAATGTCAATCGGTCCGTCCTCAGCCTTGCGTCCTTTCGGACACCATCCCCCACAAGGAATGCCCAATTCGAGGGCCACGTCCAAAGCAGCCCTATCCACACCCGCTTGGCCTCCGGAAACAATCCTTTGAATGTGAGAAGAGTCTTTATTCTTTTCTTCCTCTTGCAAGGTCAGACCTCCGAGCACCCAACGTATTGGCAGTACCTATTTGAGGGAGGATTCCGGAATTTGCAGAAAGTCCGTAGAAGAATCCTGCTGTGTCCTTTGCGTTCAACAGTTTTTCTTTTTGACGGCGAACCGTCCGTTGACAACGGTCCCGAGAATCCTTAGTGTTTTTTCTCGGGAATGGTGACCCTTGATCATTTCAATACAAGACGGGGAAATCCCCAATTCCTTGGATAGGAATCGAATGAGCGCCTCATTGGCCTGCCCTTCAAGGGGCGGGGCCGTCACCTTCACCTTGATCCCGTCTCGATATGGACCCACCACTTCATTTTTCGAGGATTTCGGCTGAAGGTAGATTTTGAGAAGGCTTTCTTCCATTTTTCTAAGTCTTTCCTAGAAGTAAGCACCAAATCCCAAGCTCCAAATAACAAATAAATTCCAACTAGTGTACTCCGTCAGAAGTCCCTTTACTTTGAATGTCATTCCGGGCTTGACCCGGAATCCAATGATTTCAACTCGATTCCTGCTTTTGCAGGAATGACAGCTTCTAAACTTATGTAAAGAAGTGTTGGACGCACGACACCAGCCAAATTCAAAATTTCAAACAAAATCGTCTCAACCATTTGGATTTGGTGCTTGGAATTTATTTGAGAACTGGAATTTGTAATTTGTCATTTGGGCTCTAGGATTCCAATAAACGACAGCTGCCTTCCGGTCCGGCCTTCTTTCCGGTAGGAGAAGAAAAGGTCGCTGCAGCAACGGGTGCAGAGATTGATCCAGGAAATTTGCTCCTCCTCTATCCCCTCATCCTTCATCTGAGCGATATTGATCCGAGCCAGATCCACTATCCACTTGCCCCTTTCTCTCGAGGTCGAAAAGGGTTTCCACTCCGGACGGAAGGTCTTCTCATCAATCTCATAACAACAGACTCCAATGGACGGACCCAGAGTGATGAGGAGGTCTCTGGATGAGGAACCAAACTCCTCCCTTATTTTCTTTAGAACTTTTGTTGTGATGTGGAGGGCCGTGCCGTGTCTTCCCGCATGAATCGCGGCAATGACTTTCCTTTTTTGATCGACCACAAAGACAGGCAGACAGTCTGCGGTGAGAATAGCGAGGAATATATTTGGAGAATTGGTGACCAAAGCATCGTATTCTAAAGAAGAGGGAGGAGTGATCACGGGCTCTTTGAGGATGAGGATTTGGTCTTGCTGCATCTGATCGAGGAGGACCAGGCGGCTTGGATCGAAATCAAATGTGTTGGCGATCAGATTCTTATTCCTAAGAACGCATTCTTTCTGGTCCCCGTTCTTATCGCTCAGGTTGAGCGAATCATAAGGGGGAGGGCTTACGCCACCCCAGCGAGTTAGGAAGGCGTGCCGGAGCCATCCGAATTTTGCGAATTCGGGAATTTCGAAATAGCAGATAGCGTTTTCTACTTTTAGATCAGATCGGCCAAGAATATCCATCGTCCAAAAAATCCCTCCCCTTGTGGAGGGGCCTATCTGCCCTGCTACATGCAGGTCGGGCGGGTCACACCCGTCCCCCCTCCCCGACCGCAGCCGGGGGAGATTAAAGATTATTATACTATTTTTTGTGATCGTAAACACTCCAGCATTTTTTCCATGTCCTGAGGAATGGGTGAAACGAACTCGACTCTTTCTCCTGTTCGGGGATGGGTGAACGTCAATCGTCGGGCATGAAGAGCCTGACGATTCATTCGCCTCACACACTCTTTCAATACAGAGTCATGGATCCCTCCGGGTCTTCCTTTTCTTCCGTACAGAGGGTCTCCCAAAACGGGATGGCCGATGGAGGAGAGATGAACCCGGATCTGATGCGTTCGACCGGTCAGGGGGAAAATCTCGAGGAGAGTGAAACCATCAAATTCCTCGAGCCTCTTCCAACGGGTAATCGCCTCCCTTCCTTTCCTTGTCCGAGTGGACATCCGTTTCCTCTCGGTCGGGTGTCTTCCGACGGCCGAATCGATTAAGCCCTCGCCCTGCCTCATTCTTCCGTAGACAATGGCCGAGTAGACCTTTTTCACAGTCCGGGTTTTAAACTGTTTGATCAGATCATGAAAAGCCTCATCGTTTTTGGCGACGACTATGACACCAGAAGTGTCCTTATCCAGTCGGTGTACAATCCCCGGCCTCAAGACGCCATTGATGCCGGCGAGATCTTTGCAGTGATAAAGAAGGGCATTGACCAATGTGCCAGAAGGATTTCCATAAGCAGGATGAACGACCATCCCCGGAGGCTTGTCAATCACGATGATGGATGGGTCCTCGTAGAGAATGGTGAGAGGAAGGGGCTCTGCCCGGAGCGAAGGGGGCTCGGGCTCAGGGAGAAACCCCGAGACCGTGTCTCCTCTTCTGATGTGAGCACTGGGCTTCGTGGGTTTCTGATTGAGAAAGATAAGATGCTTCTCAATCAAATTCTTTGCCTGGGAGCGGGAGAGGTTTAGGCTGGCCTCCGATAGGAATTGGTCGAGGCGCCTTCCGTGATCATTCTTCGTTACTTGCATGGAGAAAGACTTGTCGGATTCATTCTCTTTGGAGAAATTTCCCATGATGGGTACATTGTCCACAAATAAGGGAATTGACTTGTTTCTCCCTCTCCCTTGATGGGAGAGGGTTAGGGTGAAGGTGAACATGAATTCTTTCCCCTCCCCTTCATCCCCTCCCGCCAGTGGAGGGGATATTTTTTTTGAGTTTTGGAGATTTGAATTTCAAATTTGGAATTTGGGATTTAAAATCTATCACGGACGGCTACAATTTGGTTGTTTGTGTTAAAGCCTTCTCAATTCCGGCAGCGAGCAGCGGGATTTCTTCATCGAAGACGGTCCTCATATCCAGGATCAATTCTTCTTTGCTGATTCGACAGACGATGGGAGGATCGCCTTTTCTTAAGTTTTCTTCGAGGCTGTTCACGGAAGCCTCAACAGGTTTGATGGCGACGACCAAGGTCGGAAGGTTCTGAAGAGGGAGGGCACCGCCGCCCACCCGGGAGACATCTTCTCTCAGGATGAACGTCATTTTCTTATTCGCCATCCCTGAGAATCTCTTGAGCAGGCGTTTTCCTCTCCTTTTCAATCTTTTTGTATCTAAACTCAGCATTCGAAGAGTCGGAATCTCTTCCATGGCCCTCTCCTCGTCGAGGTAGAGGAGAAGCGTAGATTCAAGAGCGGCCAGCGTGAGCTTGTCGATGCGAAGAGCTCGGGTCAAGGGATTGGTCTTGAAGAGGTCCAAAATCTTTTTTTTCCCCAGTATGATCCCAGCCTGTGGACCTCCAAGGAGCTTGTCGCCGCTTATGGTGACTGCATCCACACCTGTTTTAATCGTCTCCTGGACAGTAGGCTCCTTCTCCAATCCATACCGAGTGAGGTCTATGAGACAGCCGCTTCCCAAATCATCCACAACAGGGAGCTGATGTTCCTTCGCCAGCTGGACCAGATCTTGAAGAGAGACTTCGGAGGTGAACCCCATCACTCTAAAATTACTGGTATGCACCTTCAGAAGCAGAGCAGTTTGGGGGCCAATGGCTTTTTGGTAATCGGTGAAGTGAGTCCGGTTGGTCGTCCCGACCTCCCTGAGCAAACCCCCGCTACGCTTCATCACGTCAGGGATTCGAAATGCTCCGCCGATCTCGACCAGTTCTCCTCTCGAGACGATCACCTCCTTCCCCTCCGCAAGGGTATTCAAGACAAGCAAAACAGCACCGGCATTGTTGTTCACCACCAGAGCTGATTCTGCACCTGACAGGCGGCAGAGAATCTCTTCCACATGCGTGTATCGACTCCCCCGTTCACCCCGATCCAGGTCATATTCCAAATTAGAATAGGCCTTGGATACTTCAATGAGATGTTCAATCGCAGAAGGATGGAGCGGAGCTCTCCCCAGATTCGTGTGGATTACCACTCCGGTTGCATTGATGACTCGACGGAGCCGGGGCTGAACTTGGAGGTCAATCTCTTTTTGGAAAAGGGAATAGAGGTTTTCGAAGAGGTTGTCTCCTAATTCAGGAAGTTCTTCTCTGTGGAGGATTTCTTCGCGCAGTCTTCCCAATCCCTTCCGAACGGCTTCGACCACGACATGACGGGCATGGATCTTTAAAAGATCCATCATCTCGGGTCTTGAAAGGATATCATCCACACTGGGGATCTTACGGAGAAACTGTCGACGAAGGGACGGAGACATTGGGTTTCCTCCTCGCCAGGAGCGTCCTAAGAATCTTGAAGAAGTTCATTCGAATAAACCGAGTAGGCCATTCCAACTCTTTCTTCTCACAGATCGTGGACATACTGTAGTGCTGAAGGGCGAGACGGCCACCTGAAAGGGATTCCAACGCGGCTTCCTTCTCGATGGCATTTGAAGTGGTCATGATCCGGTCGATCTCTTTCATCATCCCGATCGCCGCCTCGAGCCGTAACTCGACCGACTGCGCTGTCTTCGGATCGATCAGGCCGAATTCAGCCTTTAAGCGATTGAGCCTCTTCCCGGCTTCATAAGTGCTTGCGACGATCTCATCCCGATTCATCCATTCCGTTTCATAGTTGAGGATATATTTCCAGCTGGGGGCCAACAAGGCCTGACGGTGTTCCTCCACTGTCCGGCAAAGCAGATGATATCCATATTTCTCTGGCGCTTCGAAAACAGCGCTCCCGGGATCTAAGAAGGGGGCCAAAGGAGAGATGAAGGGGAAAAGCTTGCCGTAGGGACGAAATCGTTCCAGCAGAGAACGGCAATAATCCACCGTTTCCAGAACCGAGGAATAGGTTTGTCTTGGGAGACCGGTCATGAAGAAGAGATCAATCCGCTTCGAGCCAAGATCGACGGCATCCCCGAGCATCGTTTCCAGCGATTGGTTGCCGTAAGGTCTTCCAAAAGCCTTTCGAACCTCTTCGTCGTGGGACTCGGGGGAGATTTCGATATTGAAATTCGGAATCGATTCGGCAATTCTTTCCAGTTGAGCCCTGGAAGGAGGAACAAAGAATTCAAAAGCGACATGGTTGGTGATCGGCCTCCTCTTCATCTCCTGAAGAAAGGTAAAGCCGTATTCTTCTCCGGGTTGAAAGATATCGCCGATGACCATCACTGGCGCGTGGAGGTGGTCTGAAATGTTGAAGATATCCTGCGCCAATAATTTGGGATTTCGGTAGGCTGGTTTTCTCCGGTTCGCCATCGTACGGAAGGTCTGTGCGGAACCCCCACAAGTTTTGCAAGAGTAGATACATCCCCGGCAGGTAAAGACGGCGGTCACAGGATACGCATACCAGTCAATAAAGGGCTGGTAACCCGTAGGGTCAAGATACCTCGCCACCTTCTTCATGATGTGGCGGTAGTCGATCGAAATCTCGTCCAGGTTCTCTGGGACGTGGGTGAGGGAATTGATCTGAATTCCGTTCATTCCGTCCCGATAGGTGAGGTTAGGAATCTTCTTGAAATCTCCTCCGTTTTTGATCGTTTGGAGGAGTTGGACCAGGGGCTTCTCTGTAGAATCTCCCCTCAGCACAAAATCGATAAAAGGATATTGACGGAGAATGTCTTCATGGTAGTAAGTGGCAGAAAGCCCGCCCATGATGACAGGAATGTCGGGATGAAACCGTTTGATCATCTCTGCAAGGGCCAATGCGCCCTGGACATGGGCCATCCAATGGAGGTCGATCCCGAAGGCAAGTGGCCTATTTTTTCGGATAAGGCGCTCCACGTCGAATTTCTCATTCTTGAGCATCTTCATGGCTACATTAATGATCCTCACCTTGAGACCGTGGCGCTCCAAATATTCTGAGAGGCTGGCAAACCCGATGGGATACATTTCAAAGATGGGCGTTGAGGGGACGACGTCGCTGATCGGACCATGAATTCCGGGCCGCTTTCTGAAGTCGTAAAGGGTAGGGGGGTGTAACAGGATGAGGTCAATACTTGCCATCTTTATCATTTCGGGGAGGTAGAACTTTCCGTCACCTGGTTTCTTGCTTTATAGGCCTCAACCATCTTCTTAATATCAGGGTCCTCTTTCATCTGTTCTTGTAGTGAGATGACGTGATTCGTATATTGGTTTTTGCCCCGTAGCCGGCTGAGGGTCCGTTCGGTCTCGTCCTTGGCTCTCCGCCATTGAGCCTTTTCAACCTCCGGTATTTCCTTAGAGGTTAATCGTTGGTTGATATGATTGAGGTTGTTCTCCAGAGATATTTTCTTTGCAGAATTGTAAAAGACGGGTTCGTTGTCATAGAAAAAGAGATCGAGCCTTCCTCCGAACATGCCTCGAGAACCGGCCTGAAGGATAATTGCGTCGACGGGCGGAGGATAGGAAAGATTGATCCCGTTATGACTACCGACGATGATATGGATTCCCTGGACCTTCTGGGCCAGCTCGATATCTTTCGCATAACCCAGATGGCTGAGGAGGATGATCAAATCCGTCTTGGGTTTAAGTTCCTTGACCATGGCCTTCGCCGTTTCGACCGGTGAGCGGATGCTTAACCCCTTTCTCCGGGGATCGGAGAGATTTGTAAAGAGGTCGGGCGAGAGAAGGCTAAACACCCCAATTCGAAGGCCCCGAAACTCCTTGACGAGATAAGATTGAAAAAGAATTTTCCCAGACGCCTCATCATAGAGGTTGGAAGAAAGGAATGGGAAATTGGCTTTCTTCGAAATGTCTAATAAAAACCCCTTCCCGAGGGTTAAATCGTCATCCCCGATTCCGACGGCATCGTAGTGCATGGCATTAAAACTCTCGATGATCAGACTTGCTTTCTCGCTCATCCCCTTCAATTCGTTTTCAGGGGTAGGATTAAGATATTTTTTGAAAAGGAGATCTCCCGAATCCATAAGGAGTATTCCCTTTTCGTTCTCCCGCAAATCCTTGACCCACGCTCCCCTCCTGGCCAGACCGCCGGCCCGGCTTTTTTCGCCTCAGGTTGGGCACGGGTCGATCTCCCCATTAATATTATTGCTGTAGAGGAGAGTAAGCGTCTTAACCGGAATCTTGCTCTGTGAAAGGACGTAACGGTCGGTTCCCAAGAGCCCGAGGGTCAAAAAAAGAATGGATAGCAATCTTGTCTTCATCTATTTCAACTCCGCATTCTGCAATCCGCGTTCGGCAATCGGTTTTATTTATACCCCATCCTTTTTTCGAAAACAAGGGGGCAATGGCACGCAGAGCGCTCAGCCCTCTGCGCTTCGCGGTGGTTGCTTAGGTGGTCCAGGGGTTGGAGAAAAGATGATGGAGAGATTCCTGGTCTTTGTTGCCGCAGAAAGGGCAGAATATTCGGTCAATTCTCCACTGATAACTGCAAAAGGAACAGAGAAGATACCGCTTTCCCACCACCTCCTTCAATAGGCTTAAGGAAGGACGGTCTAAGCTTTTCTTTCGAAATGAATTCCGTTATAATTCGTCACATTTGTTAACAAGTAAAGACAAAGGAGATTTGGAAATGAAGATCATCAGACCGAAGGGGCCTGAAATATTCGACATTGAATTGGAGAAAGACCTTTTGGCCAAAAACAGAAGTCTGGCCAAAGAAAATAGAAGAAGGTTTGATCGGTCGAATATATTGACCGTTGACATCATGGGTTCGATCGGATCTGGGAAGACGTCCTTGATCAAGGCGATCTTAAAAAGACTTGAGATGGGTGTCAAAGTGGCGGTCATTGCAGGAGACCTCACGACCACCATCGATGCAGAAAGAATCGAGGCGGAGGGAGCCCGTGTGCTTCAGGTCAACACCGGGAAGGAGTGTCATCTGGATGCATATCTCATCCGCCGGGCAATCGACAGGATGAAACTCGATGACGTCAAAGTACTCTTCATCGAAAATGTGGGAAACCTTATCTGTCCGGGCGAGTTTCCGTTAGGCGCCCATAAAAGGCTGGTGGTTACCTCTGTGACCGAAGGACCTTACACGCTTGTAAAACATCCTTATATCTTCAGAGAAGCGGATGTCGTTGTGCTCAATAAGATCGATCTGGCGAGAGCGATGAAAGTAGACCCTTCCCGGATGGAAAGAGACGCCAAAAAGATCAATCCCCAAGCTCCCTTTGTCCGGACGAATGCCATCAAAGGAATAGGGATATCGAGAGTCATTGATGCTCTGGGGTTGAAACCTTAATCATGCACGAATTCTCCATATCCTCCGAGATCGTACGAAACGTTCTCGATACGGCAAAAAAAAATGATGGGAAAAAGGTCCTCTCCATCCAACTGGAAATCGGCGAGTTAGCCCTCCTCAATGTGGAGCAGGTTACTTTTTGGATTCATGAATTGTTCAAGGGATCGGTGGCCGAAGCAGCGAAAGTTAAGGTGAAGACGATTAAGGCTCATATCCAATGTGAATCCTGTGGATACAAGGGTGGAATGAACCCCGACCGACAAGATCCTTTCCGACATGTGACTCTCCACTCCTGTCCGAAATGTCATTCGTTCCAGATTAAAGTGGCAAAGGGACGGGAGTGCACTCTCAGAAGAATTCAGGTAGTGAAATAGCCTTGGGTAAACCGATAGCAAATGCAGAGCCCCGCCCGTGACTTAAGACTTTCATTTCAATGTGAAAGCAGGTCATTCCTTTTCCTTCTCAGATTTTGATCGAGTTTCTCCTCGGCCAGGTATACCTTTCCATCCTCATTCTCGAGAATAATCCCTCTTTTTACCAGAATTTGAAGAGCATATTGCTTATAATCACGGCGTCTCATCATTCTTTGAAAAAAATCTGGACGCTCAAGTCCAAGCTCATCCAGCGTCTTGGCGCCATTGATCCCCAGGGCGTTGTGTTGATAAAAGATCTTAATCACTTTGAAAATAGCACTCCTGGTAAAAAGAGCGCGAAGATATAGAACTCCGGCGAAGGCGAGAACCATAACAACGAAGGAGAGAAAAACCTTACCGCTATTTTCTATCATAGAGGATGACTCCTTCCTTTCAAAATGACCAATATAACTCCTGAATCGTTCTAAAGGCAATAGAATGACAATGCCTCCCTGACGCGTGGATCAGAACTTCCGGTCGAGCAGGAATGTCTCTGAAAATCTCATCAAAGGGATGATCCGAAACTGTTATTGGCAGAGGCCACTTTTCTTGGGCATCGCTCAGCCTTTTCAACGTACAAGAGATGCTTATCGTCGAGGAGTAAGCTGAGTATCCGCTATCAGATTTTCTCTGACACCCCTGCCCCATCCGGGTGGGTTTCCTCGGCAGAGTGAGGCATTATAACAGCGTAAGTCGTGATTGACTTTCCTGCCCCTTTCCAATATCCTCTCTTTCATGAACCTTCCCCTCGTCAATGATCGAGAAAGATTTCGGTTTCAAGTGGTCGAGGCCCTCGCACGGAAGCCTGTAGACTACCTCGCCGAGTTTAATCTCATCAATAGGCATAAGAAGAGCCAGCGGACCTGGTCCGGAGGAGCAGTTCTCCTGCCTCTTCATTTCCGTGAAAACCGAGGCTCAGAAGGAAACAATTCGGGCCAGTACGTCTTTCTCCTGAGCAAGAGATCCAAGAGCGTCCAACAGCCAGGGGATCTGTGCGCTCCAGGCGGTGGGATTCATCCCTTTTTAGATTTTCTATCGGGGAAGCTCCTTCGGTTCGGACTTTTACCCGGAATCCGCGGACCCGGTTTTGCGCTGGTTAAACGCAATGAAAAATCGATCTACGCGAAGATTCATTTCTTATTAGCCAATGCCCTTCGGGAGAGCTGGGAGGAATTACGGCTGAGTCCTTTCAATGTCGAGTTCCTTGGTCCTTTGCCGACATACCATCTTCATCATCGCCCGTGGATTATCTTCCCGCTGGTCGGCAGGGTGAAGCATTTGTGGAAACCCAAACTCAGCTGGGAAGTAGATAAAATCGTTTCCATCCCTTTAGAGAAGTTTTTCGACCCAGCAAACTATGCGGTTTACTCCTTGGAGGTGCCTGAAAAGCTTATGACTCAGGGAATTCCCAACCCCTGGGAGTTTCAGTGTCTAGTCCATAGGGAGGAAGGAGAGGAAGAAATCCTCTGGGGAGCGACTTTTGAAATCATTCGCACTTTCTTTAAGATTGCTTTCGATTTTTCCTTCCCCGTCTCGGACAAGGGGAGAATCGTCCGCAGACCTCTGCCTTTGAATTATCTTTCGGGAAGAGAAGAAAGGTCTGATACCTTCGACTTGTGATGATAGGCTAACAAACCTGGCTGATATACTACCTTAATATTCCTTCTGTCCCGCGAACATTTTCTTTAATTCCTGCTTCAGAATTTTTCCGGTTGGGTTGCGAGGGAAACTCTTCATGAATTCCACGAACTCCGAGAGCTTGTAATGGGCTACCTTTTTGGCGCGCTCGTTGGTCTGGGCGTAGGTAATGACCTCATCATAGAAAAGGACCTGGACAGCATCGTGGATTTCCCGGGCACGAACCGCCAGCATCTCGGCCACGCTGTCGAATGACAGCCGTTTGCCCTTCAGGGTGACAATATCTTCCACTGACAATTGCGGTCTGACATACCGCTTGCTTCTGTCGATCATCTCTATTTTCCTGCCCCTCACCCATCCCTCTCCCCGCCGGGGAGAGGGATGGGGTGAGGGGGCGCGTGACGAATTAGGTACCACTAGGACATGGACGTCCTGTTAGCAGATCCTCGGGTACTGACCGCCGGTTAACATATCCAGAATTCGGTGACCGCCGATCAATGTGTGGAGGGTCACTCTCTTCGGATTTTCCTCGGTCACCCTTCCAATGACCTCAGCGTTCCTGCCAAGGGGATGGCTTTTCATGACGTCCAATAACCGCTCTGCTTCGTTGGGTGGGCAGATGGCGATCAATTTCCCTTCATTCGCAAGATACAGCGGATCCAAACCCAACAGTTCAGAGATTCCCTTAACCGATTCTCTCACAGGAACTTTTTCTTCCTCGACCACCATTCCCACGTTGGACGTCGATGCAATTTCATTGAGGGTTGTGGCCAGGCCACCACGGGTAGGGTCTCGCATACATCGGAGGGAAGGGCAGGCATCGAGCATTTTGCCGACAAGATCGTTTAATGGAGCGCAATCACTCTTTAACTCACCCTCAAACCTAAATCCCTCCCTTTGGGAGAGTACAGCCATCTCGTGATCTCCTAGGTAACCGCTTAAAAGGATTCTATCTCCTGCTTTCGCATTAACCCCTGAAAGGTTGACTGTTGGCCTGATCCATCCGATCCCTGCAGTATTAATGAACAACTGATCTGCTGCTCCGTGTTCCACCACTTTGGTGTCGCCCGTTACAATATTCACTCCTGCTTGCTCAGCTGTTTTATGGATGGAAGAGACGATCTGTTTCAGAAGTTCGATGGAGAATCCTTCTTCAACAATCAGCGAAAGGCTGAGGTAAGATGGGGTAGCCCCTACCATCGAGAGATCGTTCACCGTTCCGCAGACGGCCAATTTCCCAATATCTCCACCCGGGAAGAAGATGGGATTGACCACGTAGGAGTCGGTCGTAAAAGCAAGTGGTCCTTGCTGATTCGTGATCTTCGCACTGTCATCCAAAGGCTCAAGGAAAGGGTTTCTGAAGCAAGGCAGAAAGATCTGTTTAATTAGATCGTGGAAAAGTTTTCCTCCACTCCCGTGGGCTAAGAGGATCTTCTCTTCGGACATAAACTCTCCTGGATTTCCCCTCCCCTGGTTGGAGGGGATGGAGGGGAGGGGGATAGGATTCCTTTTATCCACCCCAACCCTCGCCCTCCCCCGTCGAGAGAACTGTGTCACAATCGTAGGGGCTTGATTTATCAAGCCTGCCAACAAGGCTCAATGAATTGAGTCCCTACAACATATTGTGTTTGCCTATTCGGTAAATCATAATATGACACAGCCTCCGAAGGGGGAGGCGAGAAGGTCGGCTCAATTTTCACTGATATTTAAAATACGTATGACAGGTTCCTTCGATGGAGACCATGCAAGGGCCGATGGGGTTTTCCGGATGGCAGACCTTTTTGAATAGGCGGCATTCCAGAGGGCTCTTGATTCCTTGAAGCACTTCTCCGCAAAGGCACTCAGGATGCTCTCTCGGTCGTTCTACTTCCACGTCAAAATTCCTAACATCCATTTGTCTGTAAGATTCCTTAAAACGGTATCCGCTATTCGCAATGAGTCCGAGCCCTCTCCAATTGCCTTCATCCTCTTCGAACACCTCGTAAATCTTACTCAGCGCCGTTGGATTCCCTTCTTCGTGGACGATCCTTCGATACTGGATCTCAATGGCCGCTCGGTTCTCTTCAATCTGTTTGATGAGCATCCAAATACCCTGAAGAATATCCAAAGGCTCAAAGCCTGTGATCACAGCAGGTCGGCCGAACTCTTTTGAGATGAATTGATACGGTTTTGTTCCGAGGATAGTGCTTACATGGCCTGGGAGGATAAAGCCATCAATCTTTACTTGCTTCGATTGCAAGAGAGCAATCAGAGCGGGGGGAACCCGTTTCTGACTATTCAGAAAAAAGAGATTATGTAACTTTTCCTCTTTGGCCCGGAGAATCGCCACGGCTATGGTAGGGGAGGTGGTTTCAAATCCAATGGCCAGAAAAACCACTTTCTTCCCGAAATTTTCCTTCGCTATTTTCAATGCTTCAAGAGAAGAGTAGATGATTCGGATATCCCCTCCCCCGGCCTTCTCTTTCAGCAGGCTGGACGTCGAACCGGGAACTCTCATCATGTCACCAAAGGTTACGATCATGACATCCTTTTGCCTTGAGAGGGCGATGGCCAGATCGATATCGTTGTTGGGGGTGACGCAGACAGGGCAGCCCGGACCCGAAAGAAGCCCGATCTGCTCTGGGAGGAGGCTTTTTATCCCATACCGGAATATCGAGACCGTATGCGTTCCGCAAACCTCCATCAACTGGATGGGACGGGTAGAGGTTTTTTGAATTCTCTGGATCAGTCCTTCCGCAATCTCTTTGTTCCGGAATTCATCAACGAATTTCATATCGCTTCTGCCAACTGTCTTAAGAGATCCAGGGTTTCCTTTGCTTCTTCTTCATCCACCTTTTGAATGGCAAAGCCTGTGTGGATCAGAACATATTCCCCCACGGAAACATCCTGGCAGAGATCGAGCGAGATGTCCCTCAAAACACCGCCCACGTCCACCGTTGCCACATTCTTTTCAATCTCTATAACTTTTCCAGGTATTCCTAAGCACATAATAATTACCCCAAAATCAATGACCCCTCACCCTATCCCTCTCCCCAGCGGGGAGAGGGGAGGGTGAGGGGAGTCACTTTTAGTTAAACAACCTCATATGCGCTACCACCGCTTGTCCCAGAGAGATGCCACCATCATTGGCCGGGACAAGATGATGTGTGTAAACCTCGAACCCCGATCTTTTCAAGCTTTCTGTGACAAGAGAAAGAAGAAAAATGTTCTGAAAGACGCCACCGCTTAGGACGACTCGACTGGACTTTTCCTTGGACCGGATTGCTTCACAGGTCTCGATGACCATGCGGGAGATGGTTCGATGGAACTTTCCCGAGATTTTTGAGGCGGGCACCCGATCTATCAAATCACGGACCATCCCTCGTATCATCTCTGTCGGGTCAATTACCATCGGCATTTCATCCCGATGAATGTGGAAACGATATTCTTCTTCTACCTCGTGATCCGCGATCATTTCGAGCTCGATGGCCGCCTGCCCTTCGTAGTGAACCTCATCCCTTACGGACAGAAGTGAAGAAATAGCATCGAAGAGGCGTCCCATGCTTGAGGTCAATGGAGTATTAACCTTCCTTTTGATCGCCCTCTTCAAGATGTCCCATCTTTGAAAGTCAATTCTTTTCATCGGGTCAATCTTCAGTTTCGTGGCTTCATCCCCAAACGCCTCAGAAAGGTAAACCATGGCCATTCGCCAGGGTTCTTTAATGGCCATCGAGCCTCCGGGCATCGGGACTTTTCTTAGATGGGCCAACCGATCAAAATCTCTTAGATTTGCTCTGATAAATTCGCCCCCCCAGATGGTACCGTCCAACCCAAACCCTGTCCCGTCAAGGGCGACTCCGATCACATCCCCCTCCACGCCATTTTCAGCCATCGCGCTGACAATATGGGCGTGGTGATGCTGGACGCCAATTTTTGGAATATTCGGAATCGAGAGAGCATACTGAGTTGAAAGATAATCTGGATGGAGATCATAGGTTACCGCCCTGGGTTCTATGTAGAACAGCCTTTTGAAATGTTCAATTCCTTCCTCGAAGGAAGTGAGGGTTTCTAAATTCTCAAGGTCTCCGATGTGATGACTGATGAAAGCATATTGACCACGGGTCAGGCAGAAGGTATTTTTCAATTCCCCACCGCAGGCAAGGATCATCTCGAGAGGGAAAGAAAGCTTAATAGGAAAGGGCACATAACCTCTTGACCTTCGGAGGATATAAGGTTTTCCATCGAAGATTCTTGTCACCGAATCGTCAGACCTCATATGGATCTCACGGTTGTGAAAGAGAAAAACGTCAGCGATCTTGGAGAGGCGACGAAACGCCTCATCGTTCTTATAAGAGATGGGTTCGTCGCTCACATTCCCACTTGTCATCACCAATGTTTTGAGGGGACCGTTCAGAAGAAGGTGGTGAAGGGGTGAGTAGGGGAGCATCACACCCAGGGTGTCCTGGTAGGGAGCGATCGCACGGGCGATAGGAGAGTCTTTGCTCTTTCTCAAGATGACAATCGGCCTCTCCACGCTTAATAAGAGCTTCTCCTCCTCTTCAGACACCTCACCATGTTTCTTCACTTCGACGATGTCTTGGCACATGACGGCAAAGGGTTTATCCTCCCTGAACTTCCGGGACCGCAAAGAAGAGACAGCCTCTTGATTTCTTGCATCGCATGCCAGATGAAATCCTCCAAGACCTTTAATCGCTACGATCCTTCCCTCCGCTAATAGATCCAATGTATTCACGATGGGATCCCCAGGAACTTCTCTTCCTTCTCTATCCTTAAGACAAAGAGAAGGGCCACAGGCCGGGCAGGCGTTGGGTTGGGCATGAAAGCGTCTATCAGATGGGTTCTCATACTCTTTCTGACAGATAGGACACATGGCAAAGGGAGCCATGGTTGTTTTATGGCGATCGTAAGGAATGTCCTGAATAATCGTAAACCTCGGGCCACAGAGGGTACAGTTGATGAAAGGATATCGGTATCGAAAGTTTTGAGGCAAGAAGAGCTCTGAAAGACACTGATCGCAGGTGGCTACATCAGGAGAGATGAGGGTAAATTTCTCTTGAGCTTCTTCACTCTTCCTGATTTCAAAAGTGCCGTACCCCAAAGGTTCGAGGTACTTTACGTCGAACGATTCGATCCGAGCTAATGGCGGTGCGAGCTTAGGAATATCCTGGATAAACCGGTCAAGATTTCCGTTTTCGCTTTCGGCATCGATCAGGACGCCTTTTCCGTTATTGAGAATCCATCCTCGAACGAGGTAATTCTTGGCTAGATTGAAGATAAATGGTCTAAAACCGACTCCCTGAACAATACCGGTAATCTCGATCGCAGCCCTCTTCATGCTTGATTTATAACACTGTTTTAAGACGACTTCAATGACGGTCTCCACTTCGCCCACCCGAACTATTTACTTATAGGGAGAATTCTATTATGATTTTTGCAGGGCTTTTTTCTTTTAATTTGTTAGGCTGAAGAATTCTTTATAAGATGAACAATGATCGGAAATTACAGATGAATTTACTCATGCCCCCGGAGGCAAGATGAAACGGAACTCAATTCTCGTAACATTGGCCGTTCTCTTGCTGGCGGCTGTTTCCTTCCTCATGTTTCATCTCTATTCGGAAGGGACCCAGGAGGTCCTTTCTCAGTTTCAAGGGCACCAACTCTCGTACGCCAAACAACTTTCAAACCAGATCCAATCCTTCGTCCAGGCTCATTCACGAGGGCTAAAAGCTCTTTCTACCTTTACCTCCTTTCGATACGGTGACCTTCGGCAGCAGAGATCTGATATTGAATCTTATTCGAAACAAATGGAGCATGTTTATGTCAAGAGGATATCCCTCCTCAACGAGCGAGGGACCATTGTCTACTCGACCGATCCCGCCGCCATTGGTCTGAAGCAGGGGGAGAATCCGTTATTTGTGTGGGCACAGAAAGTTGAACACAGAGGCAAAATCTCCCTGACTCCTGTCTTTCCTGAACCACAAGCTCTCACATTTGACCTTGCGATTCCTCTTCATCAAGAGTCGATAGAATCCAAAGATCCTAAGTCAAACGGAAAGTTTGTCGGCGTTCTTGCTTGCACTCTGGATATGCGAGAGTTTCTGGCGAATCAATTGGCCACCGCAGACCCCAAAATGAACCTTGATCAAGTCTGGATCATGGACAAAAACGGAACCCTCCTATTTCAGCCCGACCATCCCGAAATGGTCTTTCGAAATATTTATCAAAAAGCGGGAAGCTGCCGTTTGTGTCACCCTTCGTTTAATTATATTGAGGAGATTCTCATAAAGAGGCAAGGTACGATGGATTATAAAATACAGAGCCATCCGAAAAAGATCGCTGCCTTTGCCTCGATGGAGTTCGAAAATATTTCGTGGGTGGTTGTGGTGAATGCTCCTTATGATAGGGTGACCGGGTTTATCAAGAAGAGTCTACGGGAGCACCTGCTCCTCATCGGAATCGTTGTTTTGGCCCTTGCCGTCAGTTCTGCATTCGTCATCCGCAAAGAACGAATGAAAATCAAGGCAGAGGGAGAGGTCATCCGATGGCAGGAAAAAATGACTGAGCGTAAAAAGGCGGAGGAGGCCCTGGAAGGGGAAAGGAATAAACTCAAAGCGATTTTGGATTCCATGGCCGATGGGGTCTACATCGTCGATCCACAGTACGAAGTCCTTTATGTTAACCCGGTGATCCAAAGGGAGCGTGGTTCGGTCAAGGGCCGCAAGTGTTACGAATATCTCCATGACCTGCCAGGGGTTTGCTCCTGGTGCAAAAACCAGGAGGTCTTCGCAGGAGAAACGGTCCGGTGGGAACGGTATTCTATCAAAACCGATAGAACCTACGATCTCCTTGATACTCCCATTACGTATCCGGATGGGAATCACTGCAAATTGCAGTTTATGCGCGACATCAGTGACCGGAAGAAGATTGAAAGGGCGCTCCGGCAAAGCGAGAAACGCTACCGCATGTTGGTCGATACGATGAGCGAAGGATTAGGAGTGCAGGATGAAAACGGAGTGTGGATCTATCTGAATGATCGGTTCTGTGAAATGTTGGGATATTCGAGAGATGACATGATCGGGCGATTGCTGACCGATTTCCTCGACGAGACCGAGCATAGGGTGTATAGAGAACAGGTCGCCAAACGAAGAAGAGGGGAAGTTGAATCTTACGGACTTTCATGGTTAAAGAAAGACGGGCAGAAGATATTGACACGGGTCTCTCCGAAAGCAATCTTTGATGAGCATGGGCAGTTTAAAGGTAGTTTTGCCGTCATCACCGATATTACAGAGCATAAGCAGGCGGAGGAGGCCCTCAAGGAATCGGAGAGGCAGCTCAGATATCTCTCTTATCAGCTTTTGACGGCTCAGGAAACAGAGCGAAAGCGAATTTCGAGAGAACTCCATGATGAACTGGGGCAATCCCTAGCAGTTATGAAACTCAGACTGAATTTTATCCAGAAGAATCTCTTGGGGCATCAGGCCGAACTGAAGCAGGAATGTGAATACGGTGATCATTATATCGACCAGGTGATTGAAAACGTTCGCCGTCTTTCCAGAGACTTAAGCCCGACCATTCTCGAGGACTTTGGGCTCTCGGCAGCCCTTCGATGGTTAGTAAACAATTTTGCGAAAAGCTATAACATCAAAGTTCTTTTAGATACGATCGATATCGATTCTTTGCTTCCCCCAGATTCCCATGTGGTCGTTTACCGAACCGTGCAAGAGGTTCTGACGAATATCGGGAAGCACTCGCAAGCAAAGAATGTTTCGATCGTCGTAAACATGGTAGACAGTTCTGTACAATTCTCTATTGAAGACGACGGAATAGGGTTTGATGAAAGGTCGGTTGCAGCAAGAAGTCCCAGGGAAAAGGGGTTGGGTTTGGCGACCATGAAGGGACGCGCACAGATGGTCGGAGGAATCCTCTCCGTGTGGACCCAAGAAGGAAAAGGAACTCGAATAACGCTGCGGATCCCGACTCAGCAAGGAGTAACTTTATAATATAATGGAACGTTATCGTATTGTATTGGCTGATGATCATGTCTTGGTCCGTCAGGGCCTCAGAAGAATTCTTGAAGAAAAGGCTGATCTGGAGGTGGTTGGGGAAGCGAGCGACGGGCTCGAACTTCTCAATCTCCTTGGACACGTGACGCCTCATATGGTGATTCTTGACATCTTCATGCCCAACCTTCGCGGAATCGAAGCGATTCATGAGATCAAGAAGATCCATCCCGACGTGAAGGTGCTAATCTTGACCATGAACAAGGATAAGGAATATCTCTACCTGGCTCTCTCCGCAGGTGCGAAAGGCTATTTGCTTAAGGAAGACGCAGATAAGGAGCTCTTTTCTGGGATCGAGAAGGTGCGACAAGGTAAAACTCACATCTCCCCTTTCTTCTCGGAGGGGGTCGTTGATGACCTGGTACAGATCGGCAAAGGGGACGCTAAAACCGTTTTTGAAACTGACCCATTGACCAATCGTGAGAGAGAGGTCTTGAAGCTGATTGCCGAGGGGAAATCGAGCAAAGAAATCGCTAATGCCCTATTCATCAGCATCTTCACGGTGAATAATCATCGCGCAAGTATTATGGAAAAACTGAACCTGAAGAAAGCCACCGACCTCGTGAAATATGCTATCCGGAAAGGATATATTTGATTTATGCTCCAAAACCATTCTTGCTTTGCCTCCATTCTCCTTAATCACGCCGTAGCTATTTTTAATTACTCATAAATGGTTATTTCTGGGGATTGATTTTCAATATTCCTCTTGGTAGAAAGAAACGGGGGAGTCTGAAAACCTAAGCTGATTTAATATATTGATATCAGGAATGTTAGGGTTTTAAGAGAGGGTGGTGGGCGGAGAGGGACCTTTAAAAATCCTTTTGTGTAACTTCTTCCGACAATTGATCTGCTAAGTTCGAGTTTCCTTCTGTCTACTTCCTTTCTTTAACGGCCTGCCAAAAAAAAGACTTTCCCCATAATGACTAAAATCCGGGAGGGAGCCAAATGGTGAAAGAGACTTGTCTCGTGGGAGTACTGGTTCTCGCTATTGTCGGGATGACCCTAGCAGAGACAGGAGTGAAAAAGAAAAGGCCGCTTCCCTTCGAATATGGCAGGGTCATCCTGAACAATTACTCTGAAGAAGCTCACCTCTCTCCTGTTGTATTTGATCACTGGCTTCACCGGTCAAAATTCACTTGCAGGCTGTGTCATGTGGATATTACCTTTGCCATGAAGACGGGTTCCACAGGCGTCAAGGCATCAGACAATATGAAGGGATATTATTGTGGCACCTGCCACAATGGAAAAATGGTTTTTCAAGGGACGAAGATATTCGAATCATGTTCCAAGAAGTTACAGGCGGATGATATCAAGAGATGTGACCGATGCCACTCGCTCGGGAAGAACGTCAAACGGGAATATGATTTTGCCAAGTTCACGGAACGGTTTCCGAAAGAGCGGTTTGGCAACGGAATAGACTGGGAGAAGAGCGAGGCTGAGGGGTACATTAAGCCTGTGGATTTTCTCGAAGGGGTATCGATACTGAGGAAGAAGTCCCTTCCCGTTCAGAAGGATTTTGCCCTGACCCCGAAAGTGGAAGGCATGCCTGAGATCATCTTTTCGCATAAGAAGCATACGGTATGGAACGGATGCGAGCTCTGCCATCCAGAGATATTCAGGGGGGTGAAGAAAGGGGCGACCAAATACTCCATGGTCGAGATAATGGAGGGGAAGTACTGTGGCGTGTGCCACAGCACCGTGGCATTTCCCCTGCTCGATTGCCAGCGATGTCATACAAAACCCGTTCAGCAATAGGTAAAGTCTTTCTCTTGTGCTGGTTCCTGACAGCCATCCTGGTGGCTCCGATAGAGTCATTCTACTGCGGAATTGCTCATTCACAGGAGGACTGGAGCAAAGAGTTTGATGAGATCTGTTCTAAAACCGAGGATGCCATGACGTTCAGTGTCGAAGAGTTGAAAAGCCGGGTTGACCGATGTGATGCACTGAAACCTCGCATCGAAAAGCTCGACGAACCACAACGCAAAGTAACTTTAAAAAGGCTTCAGATGTGCAGGGACCTTTACGCCTATGTCCTTGAGATGAAGGAGAAAAAGTAACCGATGGGGCTTCTGGTCCTATTGATGGTCGGGTTCTGCTTCTTTCTTGCTTTTGTGGGAGGTGCGATCGGAATGCCCATGCCCGTTCCGCATGAGTACGGCAGCGTGATTATTCACAATTTTTCCGGGCAAGCGGGGCTGGCGGCGGTCCGGTTCGATCACTGGCTCCACCGGGCACGATATACCTGCAGGCTCTGTCATGTGGACATCGGTTTTGCAATGGAAGCAAACGCCACCAAAATCGAAGCCGATACGAACATGAAAGGCTTCTATTGCGGATCGTGCCATAACGGGACGAGGGTCTATGGCTCGAAAAAGATCTTCGCGGCCTGTTCACTCAGCCCGAGGCCTGGGGAGGACACAAGGTGCAGCCGGTGTCATTCCGTGGGGAAGAAGGTCCAAAAGGAATATGACTATGCCTCGTTCACTAAGGGACTGCCGAAAAAGAATCTCTTGAATCTCGTCGATTGGGAAGACGCCGAGGCACGGGGGTTTATACGGCCTATTGACTTTCTTCCAGGCGTGTCCATGGAACGTCCGCCATTGACCCTGCAAAAGGATTTTTCCATTCCATCAAAGGGTTGGGGTTGGATGTCAGACATCATCTTTTCTCACAAGAAGCATGCCCGGTGGAATGGCTGCGAGGTCTGCCATCCGGATATCTTCCCGAGCGTTAAGAGGGGCACGGTAAAATATTCAATGTTAGAGATATGGAACGGACAGTACTGTGGTGTCTGCCACAGTCGTGTGGCCTTTCCTCTGAATGACTGTCAGAGGTGTCATGTCAATCGGGTACGCCGATAGAAAATTTTCCTATGAGTATCTTCACTCTCTGAGAGATAGCTATTTTTAATCATTTAAAAATGGTTATTTCTGTGGATTGATCACAAAAATCCAATTTGTTAAAAGAGGAACGTCAATGAGGAGAGATCTTCAGTAGAGGAGAGATCTTCAGTAAAGGAGGTAATTATATGGCGGTAAATGTAATAGAAGACTGGTTGAACGCCTGCTCCGGTTGCGAGATTTCCATTCTCAACATTGGAGACCCGCTGGTGGACCTGTTGCCTCAATTAAACTTCGTCCATATCACGGCCCTAATCGATCACAAGTTTTTCGGTCAGCTTGGCGAGGGTACAGCGATGGAGGTTCCTGAGGCCGTGGTGGGCATCGTATCCGGCGGCGTCCGTACAGAAGAGCAAAAACACGAATTACAGGAGATCCGCAAAAAGGCCAAGTTTCTCATCTCCCTGGGCAGTTGCGCCTGCTTCGGCGGGGTGCCGGCTCAGGCAAACATGTGGAAAAATGAAGAGGTTTTTGAGAAGGTGTTTCGCCAAAGCCCTTCTACCGATCCCTCTCCTAACCCGGAAGATCCCAATGTGCCGAAATGGACTCCCACCTGCACTGCGGTAGATGAAGTAGTGAAAGTGGACATCAGCATCCCCGGTTGTCCTCCCCATCCCGACTGGATTGCAGAGGCCGTCACCGGTTTGCTTGCAGGAAAGACCTCGTGGAGCCTGCCTGAGCGAAGCGTATGCGACACTTGCCCGGTCATTCGGGAAAAGAAGTCAGGCGGCGGCCCGGTGAAGCGCTGGCTCCAGAACTATGAATTTAAACCAGAAGAGGGCCTGGATAAGTTTCGTTGTATCAACGAGCAGGGTTACCTTTGCATGGGGCCTGTGACGTTGGCAGGTTGCGCCGGCAAGACCGGGCAACCCCGCTGTATTGTCGCCCGTACCCCTTGCCGGGGCTGTTTCGGACCCATACGGAAAGGAGCTCAGCCCCTGGTGGATATGATGAATGCCCTGACTTCAGTGGGGCTGGACCCCAAATCGATTTTGGATCGACGGGCCATGATGAACCGCTACATCGGCGGGCACGGCAACCTGAAGGTGCTGCCTGCACGACCAGTGAAATGAGGAGGTAAAACGCATGAGCAAAGTGATCAATATTCAGCCAGCAACTCGGATCGAAGGCCACAGCAGGGTAGCTATCACCTTAGATGATGCAGGCAATGTTGTCGATACCAAGGTCCACGTCCAAAACTTGCGTGGGTTTGAAAAATTTTGCGAAGGTCGGCCCGTAGAGGAGATGCCCCGAACCGTCTGCCACATCTGCGGAATCTGCCCTTGGGCCCATCATCTGGCCTCCAGTAAAGCGACAGACGGTTGCTTTGGCGTTACACCGCCACCGGCTGCGGTGAAGTTACGCCGCCTGATGCAGAACATCGCCTACGTGAGTGATAAGATCTTGAACTTCTATTTTTTAGCGGCTCCGGACTTTGTCATCGGTCCCGACGCCGACGTTTCGGTGCGAAATGTGGTGGGTATCCTCCAGGCTGCTCCGGACATAGCGAAGAAAGTGGTCCATATGCGCCATTTGGGGGCCCAGATGCTGGAGGGCTTTGCGGGTCGAGCCATCCATCCGACCTTCTCAGTGCCAGGAGGGGTGAGCAGACCCTTTACCGAAGCGGAGCGTCAGAAGATGCTCCCCTCGGCTCAGGAGCTGCTTGAATTTGCCAAGTTCTCCATCAAGTTCGCTAAGGAGAATGTTTTCCCGAAGTATATGGATACTATCAAATCTCTCGGTGTCATTAAGGTGGGCTACCTGGGCACTGTGCGCGCAGATGGGGCACTCGAGTTTTACGATGGGAAGCTCCGGATGATGAAACCGGACGGTTCCTTGGAGGATTTTACCTACGACCAGTACCTGGATAACATCGGCGAATGGGTGGCGCCCTGGTCTTATCAGAAATTCCCCTATGCCAAGAAGTGGGGCAAACTCAGCCTCTCATTGGAGAACCCCGTCGGGGTCTACCGCACCAACTGTCTGGCCCGGATCAACGTGGCCGATAAGATGGCAACCCCCTTGGCTCAGAAGGAGCTTGAGGAATTCCGGGCTGCTTTCGGACGCCCTGCTCACTATACGTTACTCTATCACTATGCCCGCCTAATCGAACTCCTTCAGGCTGCGGAAACGGTGGTGGAACTCCTGAACGACCCGGAGATCACGAGCACCAATATCCGGGTACCGGTCACAGCCAAAGCTGGCCGGGGCGTGGGTTGCGTGGAGGCTCCCCGAGGCACCCTGATCCACGATTATGAATGCGACAATGAGGGCCTGATCACCAAGGTGAACCTGATTGTGGGCACGACCCACAACAACGCTGCAATCAATCTTTCGGTGAACCAGGCAGCCAAGGAAAACATCAAGGGGGGTAAGTATGATCAGGGAATCTTGAACAAAGTGGAGATGGCCATACGTGCTTATGATCCCTGACTGAGCTGCGCCGCTCACCGCCTGGATGGCGGTTTGGCCATAGATCTTACCATCCTGGATTCTTACGGTCAGGTGGTTGATACTCTTAGCAAGTGAGACTGTAAGTACGAATAGTGGTTGGGGTCGCAGGAACTATAAGCGGCGACCCCAGCCAGTTTCACCCTTGTCAAATCTATTTTTTCGCCAGTTACTTCTTTTCCTCGTCCCCTTTTCCTTTGATGCGCCAGAGTCGTTTTATTTTTCTGTCTTTCCGGGCTTGACCCGGAATCTAGGGAATTATAAGTTATTAAAAAAAACTGGATTCCTGCTTGCGCAGGAATGACAAAAACGGCTTTTGCAGACTTTTTACGAGAACCATCATTTCATAGCTATTTTTAATCACCTAAAAATGGTTATTTTGGTGGATTGATCACAAATAATCGCTTTGTTACAAAAAGATCGTAAATTTCCCGGAGATTTTTATGGCTCCCTATCGCATTGTTCTGGCAAACCATCACGCCCCTTTGAGGGAG
The DNA here is from genome assembly GCA_035625415.1 of Thermodesulfobacteriota bacterium. Taxonomy (GTDB): domain Bacteria; phylum Desulfobacterota; class BSN033; order BSN033; family UBA1163; genus UBA1163. The sequence goes on along the minus strand of DASPPQ010000260.1, from coordinate 28,081 downwards.
GGGTTAAAAAGAATTCTCAAGGAAAAGTCCAACTTAGAGGTGATCGCGGAAGCGCAGGACGGTTCCGAACTCTTTGACCTCTTGTGTGTAAGTAATCTAGTTCCCCACATGGTCATTCTCGACCCTTCGATGCCAAATTTCCACGGCGTCGAGGCAATTTGCAAAGTAAAGGCAATCAATCCTGACATTAAGGTACTGGTCCTGAGCATGCACAAAGACAAGGAATACCTTAGCCAAGCCATCTCTTACGGGGCTGAAGGCTACTTAATTAAGGAGACTGTGGACAAGGAGCTTCTGCCGGCCATAGAAACGATCATGAAGGGTAGACTCTATGTTCCTCCGTTCCCTTGATAGGTTGAGGTTTTTGTGTCAAAATATGAAAGGCAAGAATAGAGCGTAGCGATTAGAGGAGTAATCAAAATGCCAAATATAATGATCTTAGTCAACGGAAAGAAGTTTATGTGGGATGGTATTGATCATCCGAGCAAGGAAGAAACATCGGAAGCAATGGATAAGTATAAAACCGATGGCTTCGAGGTCGAGGCATGCGAGGAGGAAGGGAAAACCTACCTCTATACGAGAAGGGTTGTTAAGGAAGTTGTTGTCTCTGGCGCTTAGGGTTTCTGCCCTTGGGCAAGAAACTGAATAGGGAGGCTGTGGGAACTTTAGCCGCGATGTGCAGCGATATTGTTATTCTTGGATGTGGGAATATCCTCTTCGGCGATGATGGTTTCGGATCTTCTGTGGCGGAACGTCTTCAAGACTCTGCGCTTCTCCCGAATAACGTCTCAGTCATCAATGCTGGAACAGGGGTAAGAGGGATTCTATTTGATCTTGTCGTGAATGAAAAGAGGCCTCGAAAAGTTATCGTTATCGATGCCATCGATGCCAAGAGGAGGCCTGGAGAGATATTCAAAATAGATTTAGAGGAGATACCCAAGAATAAAGTGGATGATTTCACCGTTCACGGAATGCCCACTTCAAATCTACTCAGAGAGCTAAGGGATCACTGCGATGTTGAGGTCATCGTGATCGTTGGACAAGTGGACCATATCCCGGAAACGGTGAAACCGGGGTTGTCGGATACTCTCACCCGAAGTGTACCTGTTGCTGTAGAAGAGGTCTTAAAACTGTGCGGTGAAACCGTGAATCGTGAATGGTGATTGGTGAATAGTGAATTGTGAACTTGGTTTTAGTCACGAATCAGGAGTCACGAATCACCAGAGAAAGGATGGCAGTGATGAATTATTACGAGTCCGATTTAGACCTACTAGCTGAAGTCCGGAAATATGGGAAATTCGACGTGACAGGGTGTTTTAATTGTGGTAGTTGCACCCTGAGCTGTGAGCTCGCGAATGATCAGGCTTCTTTCCCGAGGAAATCCGTCCGACATGTGGTCATGGGTCTGAAAGGACTGCTTCACGAAAGCCTGGAACCGTGGGTATGTCATGATTGCGGCGACTGTTCTGTGGCGTGCCCCCGGCAGACGAAACCGCAGGAGTCCATGATGACGTTGCGCCGTTATTTGGCGTCTGTATATGACTGGACCGGAATCGCTTCGTTGGTCAATAGATCGAAGGGATGGCACATCGCGACCCTTTCTCTCGTGGCGGCTTTGGTCTTGTTTCTAACCGTTCTGTATCACACGTCCGTCGTGAAAATGCCGTTTTCCGATTTAACCTCCACCTTCAATGGCCTGAAGCACATGTTTCCCATCATGACCTACTTTACGCTCGCGGTCATCTTGGTCCCGTTGTTTATCCTGATATCCAATGCCTTTCGGATGTACGGGTTCACCGTTTCTGCAAACCAAAATGGCCGGCCGGCTAATTCCTCTCCCCTCTCTCAGATCAAGACTTTTGTGATTCACTTTTTTACATACAAAAGGATGGCCGAATGCCCGACCGGGAAGAGCCGATGGCTCGAGCACCTTTTCATTGGAATCGGGTGTCTGATCATGCTGGTTGTGAAGGTTTTTGGCTTAAGTTGGTTTCAGACCGATCAGATATACCCACTGTACCACCCTCAGCGATGGCTGGGATATTTAGCAACCGTCCTCCTTCTTTACGGTACCGGGAGTATTTTACTCGGTCGCATCAGGAAAGAAAAAGAAGTCTATAAATCCTCTGAATTCGCAGACTGGATCTTCCTCGTACTGCTTTTTGCAACGGCCTTAAGTGGAATCATCCTTCATATCCTCAGGTTGTCAGGGGTCGAAGTAGGAACTTGCTATGCTTACGCGATTCATGTTGTGATTGCTACCCCGATGTTAGTCATTGAAATGCCTTTTGGCAAATGGACGCATATGATCTATCGTCCACTCGCCGTGTCGTTACGATCGCTATCACTAAAAGAGAGGACACTCGAACAGCAATGGTCCCCCAAGGAGGTTCCCGAGCATGCTACCACATGAGACGCAAGAGAAAAAAGTTGGCGCCGCGTTAATCGTCGGCGCCGGGATAGGCGGGATGGCGGCTGCCCTCGACCTGGCAGCCTGTGGCATCAAGGTTTACCTGGTCGACAATAAGCCCTCGATCGGGGGCGTCATGGCGCAACTCGACAAGACGTTCCCCACCAATGATTGCGCGATGTGAACGATCGCTCCCAGACTGGTCGAGGTCGGCCGGCATAAAGATATTCAAATCATTACCCTTAGTGATGTCGAAAGTGTTAAAGGAGAACCGGGAAACTTTCAGGTCACTCTCCGAAAAGCCCCGCGCTATGTGGACATAAGCAAGTGCACAGGATGCAGCCTTTGTGTTGCCAGTTGTCCGGTCATCATGAAGAACGAGTTCAATGTCGGATTGGCAGAACGGAAGGCCATCTACATCCTCTTTCCCCAGGCCATACCGAACAAAGCAGCGATTGACAAGCGTGAGGAAAGGCCCTGCAAGGCGGCTTGCATGGCCGCGTGTCCTATCCATACGAATGTGCTCGGTTATGTCAAACTGATCGGGGAGGGGAAGTTTAAAGAAGCCTACCAGTTGAATCGGGATATCAATCCCCTTCCGTCCGCGTGCGGCAGGGTGTGTTACGCCCCCTGCGAGAAGAATTGTAACCGGGGACAGCTTGAAGAACCGATTGCCATCCGTGAACTGAAGATGTTCGTTGCCGACCAGGTGAACATCGATGAACTTCCGGTCCCTCAGGTGACGAAGACGGGTAAGAAAGTGGCGGTCATCGGTGGTGGACCAGCAGGTCTTGCGGCGGCCAATGACCTGGTTCTCAAGGGACATGATGTGACGATTTTTGAAGCGCTCCCGGAACCGGGAGGGATGTTGCGTTATGGTATCCCTGAATACAGACTTCCTAAGGGAATATTGGCGCAGGAGATCAACTACATCAGGAGACTCGGGGCAGAGATCAAAACGGGTATTCAGGTCGGAAAAGATATCTCCCTCGCCGATATTCGGCAAGATCATCAAGCCATCTTCATCGGGGTGGGAGCCCCGGGAGGAATGAAATTAGAAGGAGAAGGATCAAACCATCCGGATGTGACAGACGGGATTAAGTTCCTTCAAGCGGTGAACCTCGGCAATGAGGTTCGTATCGGAAAGAAGGTCGCTGTCGTGGGCGGAGGGAATACAGCCATTGACTGTGCCCGGACGGCAAAACGCCTCGGGTCGGAAGAGGTAAGGCTCGTTTATCGCCGTACCCGCGCTGAGATGCCTGCCGCAGGCGAAGAGATTGAGGCGATGGAGAAAGAGGGGGTCAAGATCGATTATCTCACATTGCCCAAGCGATTTCTCTCTAAAAATGGAACTCTCCAGGAGATGGAGTGTATCCGAATGGAACTCGGGGAGCCCGATGCCAGTGGCCGGCGACGTCCTGTGCCTATTGCCGGTTCTGAATTTAAGACTCCTGTGGATACTGTTATCGCCGCCCTTGGCCAGGTGACGCAAGTTGATTTCTTGAAAAACATCGGAGTTTCTACTTCCAAGAATGGCTTAGTCGTGATGGATCCGAACACCGGAGCGACGAACGTCGAGGGAATATTTGCCGGCGGAGACGTGGTGACCGGACCTGCCTTTGTCATCGATGCCATTGCGGCCGGGAAAAGAGCAGCGGCCTCGATCAACCTGTATCTGAAAGGGGAAAAGATTGAGATTCCGAAAGAAGATAAAAAACCGGAGAAACTTGGTGAACAGGAAGTCACGGCCCTGAAACAGCGATTTTCTCCTCAGAGCCGCATTCCCATGAATGAAATACCCGTCGCGGAGAGAGTGAGCAACTTCAAGGAAGTCGCTCTGGGATTCAAACCCGAGGAAGCGGTGAAGGAGGCGATGCGGTGTCTGACCTCACAAATTGAGGGCTGCATTGAATGCCAAGAGTGCCAGAGACGTTGCGAAGCCCTTGCCGTTGATTACACGCAGAAAGAGGAAAAAGTTCAGATTGATGTGGGCGCCATTATCCTCTCTCCCGGATACGAGAATTTCGACCCGGCGGTCAAACCTGAATTCGGTTTCGGTCGTTTTCCGAATGTGATCAGCGCGCTCGGATTTGAGAGAATGCTTTCTGCATCCGGGCCATTTTCCGGTCACGTCGAGAGACTCTCCGATGGGAGAACCCCCAAACGGATCGCCTTTCTCCAGTGCATTGGGTCCCGGGATTCCGAAAGGGATTACTGTTCTTCGATATGCTGTATGTATGCCACGAAAGAAGCTATTATCGCAAAGGAACATATCGAAGGTTTGGAGGTCGATATTTTCTTTATGGACATGCGGGCCTTCAGCAAAGGATTTGATGAATATTTTGAAAGGGCGAAATCGCTTGGAATCAATTACATCCGTTCCCGTCCGGCCTCCATTGAAGAGGTACCTGAAAATCGGAATCTTCGCATTCACTACCTGGTTGAAGACGACAGAAAGGCTTCGCGGGAATACGATATGGTGATTCTGTCCGCTGGCATCCAGCCGCCCAAAGAGGTGGAACGGCTTGCCAAGACATTTGGAATTGACCTCAACGAACATCATTTCTGCAAGAGTTCTCCATTTCGACCGGTTGAATCTAATCGACCCGGAATCTATCTCGCAGGAACGTTTACCGAACCTAAGGATATTCCCGAAACAGTGATGGAAGCATCTGGCGCAACTTCAAAGGTCTTGACACTCTTAAAAGAAGCAAAGGGTAGCCTGATCGTTCATGAGGAATTCCCTACGGAGAAAGACATCAGCGGAGAGGAGCCTCGCGTGGGGGTCTTCGTGTGCAATTGCGGGTCTAATATCGCTGGATTCCTGGATGTGCCGCAGGTCGTGGAATATGCGAAGACCCTCCCCGATGTTGTTTATGCAGAGGGTAATCTTTACACCTGCTCCAATGATACGCAGGACAAGATCAAAGAAAAGATCAAGGAGCATAACCTGAACCGCGTGGTCGTTTCAGCATGCACTCCCAGAACCCACGAACCTCTCTTCCGAAGCACGGTTCGAAAAGCAGGGCTGAACCCTTACCTCTTTGAGATGGCCAACATCAGAGATCAATGCTCCTGGGTCCACATGCACGAACGCGAAAAGGCCACAGTTAAAGCAAAGGATCTGGTGAGAATGGCCGTCGCCAAAGCAAGATTGCTTGAACCGCTCAAGATGATGTCGGTCCCCATCAATAAATCGGCTCTGGTCGTCGGAGCGGGACTTTCTGGAATGACCTCTGCGCTGGAACTGGCCAATCAGGGTTTTGAGGTCTATCTGGTGGAAAGGGAAAAAGAGCTCGGAGGAAATATCAGGCAAATTCACTACTTGATGGACGGGACAAAAGTTCACGATCAATTCGAATCCCTGGTGAGCAAGGTAAAGGCAAACAGCAACATTCACCTCTTCACACAGGCAAATATCGAAACCATAGAAGGTTTCATCGGTAATTTTAAGACAAAGATTTCGACGAACGGGACATCGAAAGAATTCGAGCATGGAGCCGTCGTCGTGGCTACCGGTGCAAAAGAGTATCGACCCAAGGAATATCTGTATGGAGAAGATGATCGGGTGATGACCCAATTAGAGCTCGAGCAACGGTTGGCCGCGGGAAATGGTTTTAAAACCGCATCCGCTAAAGCTCCCAAGAATGTGGTCATGATTCAATGCGTGGGCTCCCGCGACGAGGAAAGGCCTTACTGTTCGAGGATATGCTGCAACGAAGCGGTGAAGAATGCATTGAAGATCAAAGAGCTTTCACCAAACACGCATGTCTATGTCCTCTACAGGGATGTCCGAACCTATGGGTTTAAAGAGAGTTATTACACCCAGGCGAGACAGAAAGGTGTTGTATTTATAAGATACGAAAAGGATAAGAAACCGGAGGTTTTAAAGAATCAGGGCGGGCTCACGGTCAATGTATTTGACCAAACCCTGGGAATACCCGTGGCTATCTCTGCAGACCTGCTCGTCCTGTCTGCTGGGATCGTTCCAAATGAAGATAACAAGACGCTTGGTCAACTCTTAAAAGTTCCCCTCAACAAGGATGGTTTCTTCCTCGAAGCCCATGTGAAATTGCGCCCCATTGACTTTGCGACCGATGGTGTCTACCTGGCCGGGATGGCCCATTTCCCAAAAGCGGTCGAAGAGAGTATCGTTCAGTCCCAAGCTGCCTCAGCAAGAGCCGCTACCCTCCTTTCAAAGGATGTGATCGAGCTGGAGGGAAATATTTCCAAGGTGGTGGACGAGAACTGCGATGGTTGCGCCTTCTGCGTCGACCCTTGCCCCTACAAGGCGATCACGCTGCTCGAATATGTAAGCGGAGGTGCCATTAAGAAGACGGTGGAGGTGAATGAAATCCTTTGCAAGGGTTGTGGAAGTTGCATGGCGACCTGCCCTAAGAAAGGAGCATATGTGGGCGGGTTTAAATTAGAACAAATTTCGGCTCAAGTCAATGCTGCATTGGAGGTGCCTGCATGAATGATGATTTTGAACCGTTGATCATAGGCTTCTGTTGCAATTGGTGCGCCTACTCCGGAGCGGATCTGGCAGGGGTTTCCCGATTGCAATATCCGACGAGTTTAAGAATCATACGGGTGATGTGTTCGGGCATGGTTCACCCGAATTTGGTGATCGAAGCCCTGACCAAGGGGGCCGATGGCGTTTTGGTGGGGGGCTGACACATCGGAGACTGCCATTACCAGGATGGTAATGTGAAAGCGGAAAAAAGGGCGGAAGCGATCAAACTGATGTTAGAGGATTTCGGTATCGAGACAGAGAGGTTTAGAATCGAATGGATCTCCTCCGCTGAAGGGCCAAGGTTTGCCCAGATCGTGAGGGAGTTCACCGAACAGATAAAACAACTGGGCCCGAGCTCATATAAGACGTAGGGGGATTGTTTACTCATCCGGTGCCCCTGCTTCTCCTTTCATCTGAGGCTTCGATCCTCCTCAGATGACATTCAGCAGAGAGGGCCAAATTCCATGGAAGACGGGGGAAAAAGCGAAGAACGCAGCATTTCCCGTTACATAGGAAAGTCCCTCTCTGTATCTCCCATTAATTCAGTTCGCACCTTCAAAATCTGCCAAAAATCAAAGGAGGACCTATAAGGTTTTTCTGCTCATTCTCTTTGGAGATGAAGAGCAGAAAATCTAAACCAGCCCTGATGGAGGAAACCGGGTGAGGGGGCAATCAAGGGTATGGAAAAAGAATTACCGCGTCTATATTAGTGTAATGCGTCAAAAGTCCCTTAACTTTGTTTGTCATTCCGGACTTGATCCGGAATCCAGTCTTTTCAACGGGATTCCCGCTGGAGTTTACCCCGTATCGGATACGGGACGGGAATGACGGCTTGAGAAATAATGTAAAGAAGTGTTGGACGCACCACACGAGGTTATCCCATCGAAAAGAGCATAAGAAAATAAAGAGATTGATATTCAAAACGGCTTGTGATATTCAGTTTTTCATCAAAAAGAAATCGGGGGGATCGGAATGGACAATGAGATCAAAGAGTATTTGGCCAGGATATCGCTGGGCCTAACTGCGAAGGAGGATTTAGAGAAGCTGAGACAGGAGATGAAGTCAAGCTTCCGTCAATTAAAAGAGGAAAACAAGAACCAGATTCTTGAGTGGAAGCAGGAAATCAAGGCCGACCTCGAGCAGTTGGAAAGGGAAGGCAAGGTGGACATCGATCCGGTGATCGAAGGATTCCGGAATGAAATTCGGGAACTTAAAATCGAGAACCGGTCCATTTTTGGTCAATCGATCCAGAAGATGGAGTTACTCATTGAGAAAATCAAAGAGGAGGCCGAAGCCCATGGGGTTGACCCCAAGGGAGGAACCGGTACGGATGCGGGTGGGTTGAAGGACGGAATGGAGAGCCTCGAAGACGCGATGAAAAAGATGACAGAAGAGGTTGCCTCCTTCAGAAAGAAGATGAAAGAAGGTTTTGTCGAAGTCAAAGAAGAGCTGGGTTCAATGATAAAATTTTCTTACGCAGATTTGGAGAAGAGATTTGGCGCCTTAGAGGCGAAGATCAAGGCCCTCGAAAAAATGGTTTTTCCGTAATTCCCTATTTCCTGTTTTTTTCTTTGTATCCTCCTGCAAAGGTGATCACGCAGACAGTCCTGTAAGTGGCGTGGTGACCGCAAGCGACCCCGATCACGCGAAAATCCGGGTTGAAGATATTTTTTCTGTGTCCGCGACTGGTAACGCCGTCGTCTATGATGAGGGACATTGCAATGTTTCGAGCTTTGTCGCTGCCGTAGGCGATATTTTCCCCTATGCACCTCTCCCACGTTCCGTAGCGATTGACTCTATCCCAGGGTTGACTCCTATCACTTCCCTTGTGCTGGGTGGAACCTGATGACTCTTGGTCCTTCACATGATCCTTTGCTCCTAAGGACATACCTTTCGACGGACTCAGTCGAGGAACTGGACTCAAGGAACGAATGAAGTTTATCGCTTCATTTACGGCTGTCGCTCCCTCCTCAGTCATGATGATCCTTTCTCCGGGAATTCTGAGCAGCTTCCCATCGTAGTACCGCTTCCATTGCTCAAGAAAGGAAGCGTAGCCTTTGGGGTTCGTCCTCGCCGCGTTTATCTCATGGACAATCGCTTTTTCTAAGGGTGAAAGGTAGTCAAGTTGTTCGGCGTTGACAGATTGGACAAACCCCGTGATGAGAAGGGGAAAGAGGAGCAGGCGGATGAAAGATGAAGTCTTCATTCGTCGTCTCTGTAAGAATAACCGCGCGGAGTAACTCAGGGGGGCACGAACACCACCTGTTTGCCGCGGCGAAAGGCCAGCACACGCCTGGGCGATTGTGTGTAGAGAACCCGGGCTAGATCGTGGGGAAAGAAGAGAGATTTCGGCACATTCATCGTCTTCTTCGCAAAACGATGCAAGAAGTCGCTCAAGGCAACACAACAGAATCCTCCCATCGTCGCCGTGGAGAACTTTCCTCCAGGATGATTTTTATCTGCTCCGTTAAGGAGTACATCGTACAACTCATGGGCACGATCCAACGTCAGATCCCATTCGAAAACTTCAACCTCGACACTGCTATAGTTCCAGGTGAACCGGAGATAAGCTTCCAGGTCGGGCGGGTTGATCCGTATCACATCCTTACTTCTTATCTCCATCTCTTCAGGGGTGCCGTAGCTGCCGCCGGGATCCCAAAACAGAACCGATCGGTCCGGGCAGACTAACCGCAGAGCCGAGTGGTGGCACCACCAGGGTCCATAGACAAGGATGATTTGCAGCAAGGGGTGGTTTGGATTGTCTGCCACGGATTTCATGTCGATGGGAGTTTTCACCCAGCTGCTTGGTCGATACGGAGCGGGAGCATGAATACAGCCCAGGATCGAGCAGGTCAGCAGAAGCAAAATTGGAACGAAATGGGTTTCGATCCGTTTCATTTTGAAAGTTGAGGAACTGTCAAACATTTATTTAAAACAGGGCCTGGACAAATTCAGCGGCGTCAAATTCCTTCAGATCATCGATCCCTTCTCCTACGCCGATGTATCGGATTGGAATCTTCAGCTCTTCCGTGATTCCAACAATAATTCCTCCTTTGGCTGTTCCGTCCAGTTTGGTAAGGGCAATCCCTGTCACGCCGATGGCTTCGTTGAATAGTTTCGCCTGAGAGATGGCATTCTGGCCTGTTGTGGCATCGAGGACGAGAAGGATCTCGTGAGGTGCCCCGGGGCATTCTCGCCCGACGATCCGTTTCAGCTTCTTCAACTCTTCCATGAGATTGACTTTGGTGTGAAGCCTGCCCGCTGTATCGATAAAGACGAGATCGATATCTCTGGCTTTGGCGGCATGGACGGAGTCGAAAGCAACGGCGGAAGGATCTGATCCTTTTGATTGTTTAATCAGATCGGCTCCAACGCGGTTTGCCCAGACCTCAAGCTGTTCCACCGCAGCAGCCCTGAAAGTATCCGCTGCCCCGACCAGAACCTTCTTTCCCCGGGAGGAATAGCGATGGGCAATCTTTCCGATGGTGGTCGTCTTGCCACCGCCGTTGACTCCGACCACCATCATGACGAACGGTTTCGTCTGGGAGAAGTCGACGGAAAAGGGCTTCTCTCCCGATTTTAGGATCCGGAGGATCTCTTGCTTTATATATTCTTTTACTTTTTGAGGTTCCCGAAGCTCTCCCCTTTTCAGTCCCTGGCGAACCCCGTCAATCAATTGGCTGGATGTCTTCACGCCCAAATCAGCTTCGAAGAGAAGACCTTCCAATTCGTCCAAAACATCCTGATCAATCTCTTTCTTTCCCAGAAAGAGTTGATCGATCTTTTCTACAAACCCCTGATGGGTTTTCGAAAGGCCCGTCTTTAATTTTTCAAAAAAATTCCACATTGAGTGTTTTCTCCCAATGCGCATATGTCTCTTAATATCTATCACCCCCGAGAGACAAAAGCAAATTTACCCCTCTCCGTTATTATAAACGACGACAAGAATTTTATTCGGTCTGTCATTCCAAGCTTAACTTAACCTCCCCCGTGCTTGACGCTGGGAATCCAGCGTTCTTCTGATTTCAGCCCAGAATTCTGTCACGTGAATGATTCATGAAGCAACAAATCAATAAGTAAGATTTGACCTATTGTAAGACTAGCCTTATAATATCAAAAAAAGTTGGAGGTGCCATAATGATTGAGGTTGTGACGATGTCAAGCAGAGGACAGCTCGTTATTCCCAAGAGGATTAGGAAAGAAATGGGTTTGCAGGAGCGAGACAAGTTCATCATCGTGCGGGACAGCGAGAACGTGATCCTGCGGAAGATAAAAAGGGGTCAGCCTGACAGGAAGCTGCTCAGTTTGTTGGACGAGTTCGCCAAGAAGTTTGAGGAGGCACGGATCAGCGCTGAGGACGTGAAGGAAGAGATAAGGAAGGCCAGGGCCCGTAAATGATCCGTTTGGTGCTTGACACGAACACGCTGATTTCCGCAGTTGGTTGGCGTGACAGCAAGCAGAGGAGAATCCTTGAAGCATGCCTGTTCAAGAAATATTTGCTTATTGAGAGTCCTGACTTGTTGAATGAGTTTGTTGCGGTCATCAGCAGGCCAAAATTCAGTTTTGTCTCCGAAGAAGAGAGAAATGAGTTCATGACAAGACTCATGAGCCACTGCGAAATGGTGGAACCAAAGAGAAAGGTCAATATCGTCAAACAAGACCCTGCAGACAACAAAGTCCTGGAGTGCAGCCTGGAAGGGAAAGCCGATTACATCATTACGGGCGACCGCCATCTCTTGAACCTCAAACGGGGGGACAGGCATTCTCACAGCCAGCGAGTTTTTGCAGAAAGAATAATTTCCTACCGCCATGCAACCAACCAATAGGGATATCCTATAAGGAAGAGAATCAGTTGTTTCTGGTTTTACAGAAGCGTATAACGATATGTGAAGAATGTATGACGTATTGCGGAGGGCATATTATGGGAACAAAAGTAAAGGTAGGTCCGAAGTATCAGGTGGTCATCCCGCTTGAGGTCCGGAAGAAAGTCCAGATTTTCCTATCAATATCCCCTCAAAGATGAATTGCCGATATTTCCTTCGCGCTGCCCCCTGCCTCCGACCAAAATAAGACAAAACCTCCTCCCCCGCCTGCCACGGCCTACTCTCATACCCCATCAGTACCGAATGCCCACTCCAACGATATTTATCCAGTTCTCTCAACGTCTTGACCAACCCAGCCCGAATCCCGTTGAGATGAATGTACCGTATCAGTTCAAGCAAATAGCTCTCCTCCTCACACACAACCGATTTGTAACGATTCTGAAAAAGATGGCCAGACCGCCCATGTCTTAGGAGGAGAGAGGAGCTAACGGGCGGTACAAAAAGGCAGGGTGGAGAAAAGGAAGCTGGGGAGTCCCGGAGGAGATTTGATAGTCGGATATTGGGGAGTGGGGCATTCGTTGAGGAGCTTCTGGCAGAAGAAGAGAAAGCGATTCAGGCGCGAATGTTGTTTAGGAGGAGGGGGTAACGATGAATTGTATGGTTGGGGCGGCAACGATGTCATCTATGGTGGAGAGGGGAATGACGTGCTTATCGGTGGTTTAGGTAACGATACTCTAATCGGTGGTGAAAATGACGATACCTATATCATCAACCCAGGCGAAGGAAGGGACACAATAGAAGACAAGGACGGCGACAACAAAATTTATCTCTGCCGCAAGGAGATTAATTTCTTTTATGATGTTGGTGATGGTACATATAAAAGTCCTGACGGCAGTCAGATAGGTGTAAAGAATCCTGCAAATGAACTTGTTGTAACTGATGTTCTCTTCAACACAACGGTTATCCTCAATGAAGACTTCCAGTGGGGGGATTTCGGCACCACCCTGGTTACTCTTCCTGCGAATCCGAGTATAGACAATACAATTTATGGCACTGATCAGGGTTGGCAGGATAATCCGCGCGATGTCCTTTATGAAACAGCGGTTAATGACAAGATATATGCTTTAGGGGGCGATGATTATGTTCTCTGTGATGTGGGCGGCGCGAACTGGATATTGCATTTAGGGGACGTTCGTGCAGAGCGTGCGTGACAATGATAAGTATCAAGATACAGGGCAAACTCTAGCGGGAATCCAGGTTGGAAGGACTGGATTCCGGATCGAGTCCGGAATGACAACATTGTGAAGTCATGGCTTAGACAGTGCATTAGATTCAAAATAAAAAAGGGCGAGTTTTGTTCTCGCCCTACGAAACTTCTTCCCCTCACCCCGCCCTCTCCCGCAAGGGGAGAGGGGGATATAGGTGATTATTTTTTCCCTACGTCCTCGAAGTCTGCGTCGACCACATCGTCCTGTCCCTTTGGCCGAGGACCTTGTTGAGGGCCGGCCTCGGCCCCGGGTCCGGCTGCTCCTTTTTGGGAAGCCTTGGCATACATGGCTTCTGCCAGTTTATGGGAAGAACGCGTGAGTTCTTCCTGGGCAGATTTGATCGTACTCGCATCGTTTGTTTCCATCGCCTTTTTCGCTTTGGCCACCGCGTCTTCGATATTCTGTTTCTCTCCGGCATCGACCTTATCGCCATATTCCTTCAACGATTTTTCTGTTGTATAGATAAGCGAATCCAGTTGGTTTCTCGCTTCAGCAAGTTCCCGTCTCTTCTTGTCTTCTGCCGCATGGGCATCGGCATCCCTGACCATCTTCTTGATCTCGTCTTCGTTAAGGCCGCTGGAGGCAGTAATTTTTATCGATTGCTCTTTGCCTGTTCCAAGGTCTTTGGCCGCAACATGAACAATTCCGTTCGCATCAATATCAAATGTGACCTCGATCTGAGGAATGCCTCGAGGAGCGGGGGGAATCCCCACCAGTTCAAATTGACCGAGGGTCTTATTGTCGGCTGCCATCTCCCTTTCGCCCTGGAGCACATGAATCGTCACTGCAGGTTGGCTATCCGATGCGGTGGAAAAGATCTGACTCTTTTTCGTTGGAATGGTGGTATTTCTTTCGATCAATTTCGTGAAGACACCGCCAAGGGTCTCAATCCCGAGAGAGAGTGGGGTGACGTCGAGGAGGAGAACATCCTTCACCTCACCCTTCAGGACTCCAGCCTGAATGGCAGCACCGATCCCTACGGCCTCATCGGGGTTAACGCTCTTATTGGGCTCTTTCCCAAAGATTTGTTTCACTTTGTCCTGAACTTTAGGCATACGGGTCATCCCGCCAACGAGGATGACCTCATCGATGTTTTTGGACGAAAGTCCCGCGTCAGCAAGAGCCTGGCGGCAGGGTCCTTCGACCATTTCAATCAGATCCTCCGTCAACTTTTCCAATTTGGCCCGGGTCAATTTCATGTTCAGATGCTTCGGTCCCGAGGCGTCGGCGGTGATAAAAGGTAGATTGATATCTGTCTCCATCATGTTGGAGAGTTCAATCTTTGCCTTTTCTGCAGCCTCTTTTAACCTTTGAAGGGCCATCCGGTCTTTTCTCAGATCGATCCCCTGATCTTTTCTGAACTCGTCCGCTAAATAGTCGATGATGCGTTGATCAAAGTCGTCCCCACCCAGGTGGGTGTTCCCATTGGTCGATTTGACCTCGAAGACCCCCTCGCCCAACTCGAGAATGGAGATATCAAAAGTTCCTCCCCCCAGGTCGAAAACGGCAACTTTTTCATCCTTCTTTTTTTCGAGGCCATAGGCGAGGGAAGCGGCCGTAGGCTCATTGATGATTCGGATGACATTCAGACCTGCTATTCGTCCTGCGTCCTTCGTCGCCTGGCGCTGACTATCGTTAAAATAGGCCGGGACAGTAATCACAGCGTCCGTTACCTTCTCGCCGAGGTAGGCTTCGGCTGTCTCCTTCATCTTTTGGAGGACGAAGGCAGAAATTTCAGGGGGGCTGTACTTCTTCCCCCGGACTTCTACCCACGCATCGGCGTTGTCCGCCTCGACGATTCTGTAGGGAAGGACCTTGATGTCGCGCTGGACCTCTGCATCCCGAAATTTTCTTCCCATCAATCGTTTGATTGAGAAGATGGTATTCTCAGAGTTGGTAATTGCCTGACGTTTGGCAATTTGACCTACGACCCTTTCGCCTTTATCGGTAAAGGCAACGACAGAAGGAGTGATTCGGCTCCCTTCCTGATTGGCGATAACGACGGGATCCCCTCCCTCCATGACTGCTACCACTGAAAATGTTGTTCCTAAATCAATTCCTATTGTCTTTGCCATTTTAATTTCCCCTCCTTAAAATTTACCCCGTTAGAAATAATGCCCTGCTTCTCTGCAGTGGGGTAAGTTAGATTTTATAATAATTCCCCCGTTGGAACTTCTAACGGGGCAAATTCAAAATCATTCCGATGTCTGAACCTCTTTCTCCGGGGTCTTCGAAACGGAAACGGTTGCCGGCCTTAAGAGTCGGTCATTCAAGAGGTAGCCCTTCTGGAACTCCTCCACGACTTGATTGGGTTCGTGCCTGTCTGTTTCCACAACTAACATCGCTTCGTGCACAGCCGGATCGAAGGGCTTCCCGACCGATTGAAAAGAAGAAAGCCCAAATTTGTTCAGGGCCTGAAGAAGTTGTTGAATGGTCAAGTGAACCCCTTCGATTAAAACCCCGGTATCTGCTACCTTTTCAGCATGGTTCACAGCCCTCTCCAGATTATCGATAAAAGGGAGGATCGCCCTGATCAAATCTTCATTGGCAAATTTGGCCCAGTCCTCTTTTTCTCTGGCCGCCCTCTTTTTGTAGTTCTCAAAATCAGCGGCGAGCCTGAGGAGACGGTCATGATGCCCCTTGAGCTCCTTCTCCTTTTCATCCAACTTCTTTTTGAGCTCCTCGATCTCCTTTTCCTTCCCTTCTCTTTCTTCCTCTAAATGGTCATGGAGCTCTTGGCCAATGGTCTCGATGGGCTCTTCCTGGCCCTTCTTCAATGCTCCTTTGTGGTTCTGATTTTTCTTAATTTCTTTTTTCTCCATTCTTTCTACCCCAGCTTTTGCCCCGGCCCAAGATCGCTTTTTCCTTAAGATGATAATGATCTCCGATCTATTATGTCTCCAGGATCTCGGTGAGAAGCTTAGCCGTATACCCGACAAGGGGGATCACTCTCGAATAGTTCATCCTCCGAGGCCCAATCACCCCTAAAACCCCCAACACCTCCCCGCCACAACCGTAAGTAGAGGTGACGACGCTGCACGTCTCCATCTCCTGAACCTGGCTCTCAGAGCCGATTGCAATTTGGACTCCCTTCGGATCCATAAATTTATCCAAGAGTTTCAACATGGTGACTTTTTCCTCAAACGTTCGGAAGAGATCGGTCATTCTGGAAACATTGCTGAATTCAGGTTCATTGAGGATATTTGTCCTTCCCTCAATAAAAACATCAGTGTTATCGATGGAGGAAAAGGCTTTCTCTCCCAGTTTGAGTGCTTGCTCAAGCAGGCGATCGTAAGCATTCTTTGCCACCCTCATCTGTTCCAAGAGTTTCTCCCTGACCTGATAAAGTGTGAGGCCTGCCAGGAAACTGTTCAAGTAATCTGACAGATGGTCTAATTCGGATTGTGAAAAATCTTCTTCCACTTCGATAATTCGGTTGTGAACCAGACCGGCTGTGCTCACCAAAATAGCCAGAACCAAATGTCTCCTTAATTTCACAAACTCAACATGTTGAAGTATGACCGAGCTCATCCGGGGCGTCCAAACAATTCCTAAATAATGGGAAGACAAAGATAGGATTCGAGAAGTCTCCCGGAACAGGTCCGGTCCTTCAGTGAGATGACCCAAGTACTCGGATCGTATCTCCTGTTGTTCCTGATCACTGAGTTCATGGACATCGATGATCGCATCGACGTAAAATCGGAGCCCCCGTTCCGTGGGTATCCTTCCCGCCGAGGTGTAAGGTTGAGACAGTAAGCCCAGCTCTTCCAAATCCGACATAATATTCCGAATGGTGGCAGGGCTTACGTTAAGATTCGATTTCTTAGAAATCGTTCTCGAACCCACGGGTTCTGCTGTCAGAATGTAATCCTCAATGACAGTCTCCAAAACCCGTCTCATTCTTTCGGAAAGGGAAAAATCCATCTAATCCTTCTCCTTTTCTAAGCGAATGAGCTGCAAGACAAATTACATTTCTTTCCGCCCATTAAGGTAATTACGGATCGGCGGTTTGTCAAGAAAATGGTAGATTTAATCATTCCTCTTCCAATTGCTCTTTTTCAATCTTATCGGGTAGTTCCGCACTCTCCAAAAGACCGGGCACATAAAAGTATTGGTCAAACATACGGTGGTAGGCGGTCCACCTCGGTTTCGACTCGTCCCGACTGGGTCCTTCTGGACCCTGTTTCTTGACAAATTGTTGAATTCCATTGATTTTCGCATCCATATCATCTAAGAAATGGAGCATCATTGCTTCCACGGTCATCGGCTTTTTTGGAGAGCCCCAACTATATTGACCATGGTGGCTGATGAGAAAGTGTTTTAACAGTGTGGAAAGGTCCGCTGGGAAATCAGGCAGTTGTCGGATTTTATCCTCCAACCTATCTATCCCGAGGATGATGTGGCCGAGGAGTCGGCCTTCATCCGAATAGTCGAACGACCGGTGGTAAGAAAGCTCGTCCACTTTGCCCAGATCGTGTAGGATGGAGGCTGTAAGCAAAAGGTCTAAGTCCAGCCCGTTGTAATGGCAGGCGTTTTTCACTACCAATTGTGCCAGGGAGAGAGTGTGTTCTAAGAGGCCGCCTAAGTAATTGTGATGGAGCCATTTGGAGGCAGGGGCCATTTTAAAAAGCTTGATAAAGGATTCGTCTTCCCAGAAAAGTTGCAGAAGCTGGCTGAGGTGCGGGTTTTTAATCTGTCGGCTGACTTCCAGGAGGGATTGGAACATCTCCTCAACATCTTTTTCTGTCATAGGGAAAAAATCTGAAAAAAGAATTTCTTCCTCGCTTATTTTTTCAATATGGGTAATGTTCAATTGAAGACGCTCCTGAAAGGAGACTGCCTTTCCCGTCACACGGACGAAGTCATCCTTCTCGAAGGACGCGGCAAGGCTTTCCGCAAATGTCCAAACCCTGCCTTCGATGTCTCCAGAGCGATCCACCAATTTCAATTTCAAGTAAGGGCTTCCAGTTTTGGTGATCCCGGAGGATTTCTCCTTCACCAAAAACAGAGATTCCACACTCTCATTTTCTCTTATCTCGTTAATATAGATCTTCATCGGTTTGCTCCGCTTTAAACAGTCATGGTGCAGGCTATTGAATCATGCTCATCCGTCCGGCATCTTGCAGGACGATCTTCCTTCTTCGTCTCCCGCACGCCGCAGGGAACGCATGGGTGCGCTTCCTACGAAGGATTTTGATCCGGCTTCCGGCAGGATGGCCATTCTTGAGCGACCCCGGGAAAATCACTTTTTCAGCAACCCCACACGCTCTACGCTCGGCGTTTTTTCGTTGGGCGGTTCCTATTTGAAAGGGCAATGCGTAAGATCTCATCCATATGCTTCACTGGGATAAAGTTGATTTTCTTTCGGACGTACAAGGGAAGATCGATGAGGTCCTTCTTGTTCAGATAGGGGATGATGACATCCTTGATTTTGTTTCGGAGGGCGGCAAGGGCTTTTTCCTTCAAACCTCCGACCGGCAGGACTCTCCCTCTCAGCGTGATCTCACCGGTCATTGCTACATCCTTTTTCACAGGGATACCTGTCAGGGCTGAGAAGATGGCGACCGCCATGGTAATGCCAGCAGAAGGTCCATCCTTTGGGATGGCGCCCGCGGGGACATGGATATGAATCTCTTTATTGTTAAGGGCATTGGGATTGATCCGATAGGACTTTCCCTTGGATCGAGCATACGTGAGGGCTGCCTGGGCAGACTCTTTCATCACGTCTCCGAGATGCCCGGTAAGGATGAGCGAGCCTTTGCCCGGAGTGGTGGAAGCTTCCACATGGAGAATCTCTCCGCCGGTTTCTGTCCAGGCCAGGCCTGTGACCACACCGACCTCGTTTCGCTTCTGTTCCTCATCCGGCAGGTAGGGGGGCGGCCCCAGGAATTGGTGGAGGTTCTTCGCATTGATTTTGGTCTTTTCCTTCTTTCCTTCCGCCACTTTCCGCGCCACTTTTCTACAAACAGAGGCGAATTCCCTCTCCAGGTTCCGAAGACCTGCCTCCTGAGTGTACTGCGAGATGATTTGAAGGATCGCCTTATCAGAAATTTCAAGCATCCTTGGATTGATTCCGTTTTCTTCCATCTGCCGGGGGAGAAGAAAGGTTTGCGCGATCTTCAGTTTCTCCAGGTCGGTGTATCCAGGGAGGTTGATCACTTCCATCCGATCTTTGAGGGCAGAGGGGATGGGATCGGTCAGATTTCCTGTGGTGATGAACATCACCCGAGAAAGGTCGAAGGGGACGTTGAGATAGTGGTCGCTAAAGGCGTTGTTCTGTTCCGGGTCGAGAACCTCTAAGAGGGCAGAGGCTGGGTCTCCCCGAAAGTCAATGCCGATTTTATCTACCTCGTCCATCATGAATACCGGGTTATGACTTCCGGCCTGTTTGATCGATTGGATGACCCGGCCTGGCAAAGCGCCCACGTAAGTCCGGCGGTGGCCGCGAATCTCAGCCTCATCTCTTATCCCCCCCAGAGAGATTCTGACAAATTTTCTTCCCAGAGCCCTGGCGATCGATTTGCCCAAAGAAGTTTTTCCGACCCCGGGGGGTCCGATGAAGCAAAGGATCGGTCCCTTCATCTTTTTTTTCAATTTGTGGACGCTCAGGTATTCTAAAATTCGCTCCTTTACTTTTTCCAAATCGTAGTGGTCTTCATCCAGGACTTTTTTGGCCTTACGAAGGTCGAGGTTATCCGTAGTCGCTTGAGACCAGGGCATATCAATTAACCAGTCGAGGTAAGTGCGAACCATGGAGGCTTCCGCCGCATCCGGGTGCATCTGTTCCAATCGTTCCAGTTCTCGCCGGGCCTCCTTTTCAACCTCTTTGGGCATCTTCGCCTTCTTGATCTTCTGTTGGAGCGCCTTGAATTCGTCCGTGCGCTCGTCCACCTCCCCCAGTTCGCTTCGTATGGCCCTCATCTGCTCTCGAAGGAAATATTCCCTTTGCGTTTTGCTAATCTCTTCTTTGGCCCGGGATTGAATCTTGGCCTGCATGGTGAGGACCTGGACTTCCTTTCCAAGAAGCTCGTTCAACGTCTTCAGTCTTTCCACGGGTTCGAGGATTTCTAAGATCTCCTGGGCCTTTTCGACGGTGAGGTCCAGGTTGGAAGCGACCAAGTCGGCTAGCCTTCCCGGGTCGTCGACGCTCTCAAGGACAAACATCATATCCGGAGAGAGAAATTTGCCGTAGGAGACAATCCTCTCCAATTGTTCTCTGACATTTCTCATCAGAGCTTCTGTCTCAAGGGTGATCTGCGTGATGAAAGGATCTTTAATATTTTCAACTTTCACCAGGGGATAGGGTGCGGTCTGGAGGGTTTCTTTGATGGAAGCCTTGGAGAGCCCCTGGACAAGAATCTTGACCTTTCCGTCGGGGAGCTTGAGCATCTTCATGACGACGGCGACCGTGCCCACTCGGTACAGATCTTTGGGGGAAGGGTCTTCTTCGGAGGGTTTTTTCTGAGCGACGAGGAAGATCAGCCGGTCTCTTGAAAGGGCTTCTTCTAAAGATTTAATTGATTTTTCCCGGTTAACAAAAAGAGGGAGGACCATGTAAGGAAAAACGACGACGTCTCTCACGGGAAGCAAGGGGAGATCTTCCGGAAGTGATAAGAGATCTCTTTCAGGTCCTTTTTTCATATCTTTTCAAGATCGTGTGAATAAGGTTTGAGGTAGAAGACCCTTTGACAAATGGAAGGATGACCACTTCTCCCCCCGACCTTTCCACCACTTCCTTTCCTACGGTTTGCTCTTTTGTCCAATCCCCTCCTTTGACGAGCACGTCTGGCCGGAGGGAGGCGATGAGTTTGAGCGGGTCTATTTCAGAAAAGATGGTAATATAATCCACGCACCCGAGACCTGAAAGAATGCCCGCTCTCTCTTCTTCGGGGAGAATAGGCCTTTTAGGTCCTTTCAGCTTTCGGACGGAAGCGTCGCTATTGACCCCTACGACCAGGACATCGCCGAGGGCTTTGGCTTTTTCAAGATAGCGGACATGACCGATATGGAGAAGATCGAAACATCCGTTGGTAAAGACAATCCGTTTTCCTTTTGTCCTGAGATCTTTGATGATTTTGAGAAGCTCTCTTCTTGCCCTGATCTTTTCTTCCATTCTCCGTCCTTTCTATTTAAGTATCAGATTTGAACTTTAGAGTCAACCCAGGTCAGACGGACGGTGAGGTTAACCCCGACAGACGAAAAAGGGTCGTTACTCTCTTAAAACAAGGAAACATTTGAAAAAAAGGAAGTGAGAATAGAGTATGAGATTTTTTGGATCGCCCTTCTGAAAGGCGACAATCGTTTTCAAAAAAAACGATCTTCCATTTCAAATTTGATGATCCTTTAAAGCAAAGCGATTTTGTTGATTAAGATCCAAATTTTTCCCTTGACAAAAAAAATCCCTTCATCTATAGTTTCTCTGTATTAAAAATAGTTTAATCTTAAGAAACAGGAAAGAGCGATGGCAACGGCTCCTGAGCAGGATATCGGTAAAAGAGTCCGCTCTGTCCGCTTACAGCGAATGATGAGCTTGCAAGAGCTGGCTTCGCGAACCAATCTTTCCAAGAGTCTTCTCTCCAAGATCGAAAATGGAAAAGTTTCATCCCCTGTCTCTACCCTTTTCACCATTGCCAAGGCTCTGAACACGAAGATCACTTATTTTTTCAACGATCGGGACGAGAATCTCCCAATCATTCTGGTGCGAAAAAATGAGCGTCGCCAATTTCATCGAGTCAATGCCCACTTTGGATACACCTATGAGGCTTTAGGTTATAAACGCAAGGAAAAGCTGATGGAGCCTTTTATCCTCTATATGGACAAGAAGACAGCAAAAAACGTTGCTTTCTCCCATCCCGGAGAGGAGATCCTCTTCATGTTGGACGGGACTTGGGAATTCAAACACGGTGATCAAAAACTGACCCTCAGGAGAGGAGACTGTATCTATTTTGATGCTAGTATCCCTCATTCAGGAAGGCCCATTGGAAGTAGACCTGTAAAAGCCTTCATGGTCATTTGTTCCGGGGAGAATAACAGATCCCCCCTCGGGGAGTTAGTGTTGGATTACAAAAAAAGAGAACGTTAACCCTTGGGTGGTATTCGCAGGAAAGGCATGACGAAATGGAAACGTTTGTGATCCAGTTTATTCACGGTTTGGTCTATGGCCTGCTCCTTTTCCTCGTGGCTTCCGGCCTGACCTTAGTATTCGGCATGATGAGTGTCCTGAACATCGCCCATGTCTCGTTTTATATGCTCGGAGCGTACCTCTCCTACACGATGCTTAAGGTGGTGGGTAACTTCTGGTTGGCGCTGATCGTTTGCCCGATCCTCGTTGCCTTCTTGGGTATTCTCATGGAACGTTTTATTCTGCGCCGTGTTCATGCGGCTGGCCACGTGCAGGAGTTTGTCATCACGTTTGGTATCCTTTTCGCGCTCAATGAAATGATCAAATGGATTTGGGGGTCGGAGAATTTATCCGTCCCCGTTCCATCAACCCTTTCCGGCTCTTTGGTGATCATGGGGAACATCTACCCTGCCTACCGTCTCTTCATTCTCTTCTTCTCACTTTTGATTCTCGCTTTCCTGGCTTTCATTCTGATGAGAACGCGTTTAGGGATCACCGTGCGGGCGATGGTTTCTGACCGGGATATGGCCAGTGCCTTGGGCACGAACACACCTTTTGTTTTCATGCTGGTCATGGGCATTGGGTCCTGGCTGGCTGGCTTAGCGGGCGTCATTGCTGCACCTTTTCTCGGTATCAGCTCTGGCATGGGTCTAGACTTCCTGACCGACTGTTTCATTGTGACCGTCACGGGTGGATTGGGGAGCCTTTGGGGAGCGGTCGTAGCCTCGTTCCTGATCGGGCAACTCTCGTCTTTTGGGATCCTCTTTATTCCCCGTTTCGCGATTGTCTTTGGCTTTCTTCTGATGGCGGTTGTGCTGGTGATCAAACCGTCCGGACTTTTTGGAGAAAAGACGTAGAGAGATTCTTATGAGGAGTAGAGGCCTTTACCTTTGGGCTGGCGTTGCCGTTGGGGTTCTCGCCATCCTTTTTCCTCACATCTCGCCCAGATTTCAGTTGCGCATGGTGACGGAAATAGTCATTGTGAGCCTCCTCGCCATGACTTGGAAGATGATGTTGAATGAGGCAGGTTTGTTCTCTTTTGGCCATGCGGTTTACTTTGGGCTGGGAGCCTACGCATCGGTTTTGGGCTGGCTGCATATTAAGGGTCTTTCCTTGATGAGTGGAATTTTTCTGGGAGGACTCGTAGCCGGTCTGGTGGGGTTTATCCTGAGCGCATTCTTAGTAAGGATGAGCGGAACTTATTACGCACTGCTTACCCTGGCTTTCAACCAACTTATCTGGGCCATTGTGTGGAAATGGCGTGACGTGACAGGAGGGGATGATGGATTAGGCAAGTTCCCTAAACCGGATCTGTTAGGAATTTCCATGAAAGATCCGGTGAACTTTTATTACCTTTGCCTGGTGGTTGTTGCCGCCTCCCTGTTCCTCTGCTGGTATTTCTCCAAAACGCCCCTGGGAAACGTGGTGAAGAGTATCAAATCGAATGAAGAGCGGACTAAGTTCATCGGTTTCAACGTAAACGCCTCGAAGCTCGTCTTCTTAACAATGTTAGGATTTTTTGCGGGAATCTCAGGAGCCCTCTATGCCCAGTTTCAGGAGTTCATCGGCGCCAGCAGCATTGACTTGGTGATGTCCACCCATGTCATCTTCATGGCTTTCATCGGAGGAGTCGGGCATTTCTGGGGTCCTTTACTGGGATCGGGGATTTATGTTTATCTTTCCGAATATCTGAGCCACTATACGGATCGATGGGAACTGATCTTCGGGATCGTCGTCGTCATCCTCGTTCTCGTTGCGCCCCAAGGCATCTTGGGAATCGCCAAGAAGAGAAAGTAGGTAAATTCGATATGGCCGAATTGGCTGAAAGACCAAGAAACATTTTGGAGCTAAAAGGGATCTATAAGGACTTTGAGGGTCTGCAAGTCCTGTTTGACATTAATCTGGGGGTTCAAGAGCGGGAGCGCCATGCGATTATCGGCCCGAATGGGGCCGGCAAAAGCACGCTTTTTAACCTGATTACTGGAAAGTATCATCCTAGTAGAGGAAGAATATTTTTGAAAGGCGAGGCCATCACGGGAGCACACCCTTTCAAGCTTACCCGCATGGGGATGGCTCGTTCCTTCCAGATTACCAATATTTTTCGGACGATGACCGTCTTCGAGAATGTGCGAAATGCCATTCTCTCAAAGAACAGAATCCGCTATAACATGTTTTCCCGTCTTTCCAAGATGGGTGAGATCAATAGACAAACGGAACAGGTCCTATCCGAGATCGGTCTTCTGGAACGAAAAAATGACGTTGCCGGTGAGCTCTCCTACGGTCAACAGAGGGCCCTAGAGATTGGTCTGGCGATCGCCACCAATCCAGAGCTCATCCTCCTGGATGAGCCCACGGCCGGTATGTCTTCGGAGGAGACTCGGGAAGCGGTGAAGCTGATCCAGCGGGTCACCGAAGGAAAGACGTTAATCATCGTGGAACATGACATGGAGGTGGTTTTCAGCATTGCCGACCGTATTTCGGTTCTCTATTACGGCAGAGTTTTAGCCTGTGGGCTTCCGGGTGAGATTCGAAATGACCAGAAGGTGAAAGATGCCTACCTCGGCGAGGAGAAAAAATAAGATATGTTACTGGAGCTCAAAGAGCTTAATACGTATTACGAGGAAAGCCATATCCTACAAGGTGTTTCACTAAATGTTGACCATGGCGAAATTGTCTGTCTCCTGGGGCGAAACGGCGTAGGGAAAAGTACAACTCTAAAATCAATCATCGGGCTGGTCGAGCCTCGATCCGGTGAAGTGATCTTCAAGGGGCGAAACGTCGCGGGAATGCCCTCGTATACCATTGCCAAACTGGGGGTGGGATACGTTCCGGAGGAGCGAAGGATATTTCCCACTTTGACGGTGCGAGAGAATTTGCTCATGGGCATCAAACCCGGTCAAAAACGGAACGGGGACGGGTGGAAAGTCGAAAAGGTCTACAAATACTTTCCGGCTTTGCAGGCCAGAGACAAGCAGAAAGGAGGCCACTTGTCGGGCGGGGAACAGCAAATGCTGACCATTGCCAGGACCCTCATGGGAAACCCCGAGGTTCTCTTGATTGATGAGCCCACCGAGGGCCTTGCTCCGCTGATCGTGGAGACCGTGGAGCAGGTCATCAGGGATATTCACCAGCAAGGCATACCGATCCTTTTAGTGGAGCAAAACATGCGAGTGGCCTTACGTCTTGCTGAAAGGATCTATGTGATTGCGAAAGGAACGATTGTTTTCCAAGGGACATGCGACGAACTCAAAGTGGCAAACGAAATACGTGAGAAGTATTTGGAGGTTTGACCCGTGACACCTGGGGTTCGATACAGAAACCGAAGAGAGGAGGTGGAATGAAGCGTTTTCATCATAACGGCCGTTTCGTTGAGTGAAGCGGAATGAACGGGCAGAAAGGCGCAATTTTTATCGTTTACTTTTTAGGGAGGGCTGCAAACAACCTATTCCCCAGAGTGAAAACGAAAGGAGAGGAGAAAATGTTGTTTCTAAAATGGAGAGGTTTGATGGGTCTCATGGTCTTGGTTATGATTTTTGTCGCGGGTCAGGCTCTGGCTGCTGATACGGTGAACATCGTCGTCATCGATCCACTTTCCGGCACCATGAAAGACATTGGAGACCGCACGGTCTGGGGATTACAATTTGCTGTCGATGAGACCAATGCGGCGGGGGGTCTTCTCGGGAAGCAAGTTAAACTCATACCTGAGGATAGCCAGATGAAACCGGACGTTGCCACGCGCAAGGCGATCAGGGCAATTATGGAAGATAAGGCGCAATTTATCTTTCATCTTACCTCCACGGCTGTGGCCCAGGCGTTGATGGATGTGGCGGAGAAGAACAAAGTGATCTATACGATGCTTGGAGCAGAGTCGGATTTTCTCACCGGTAAGAATTTTAATAAGTATAGCTTCCGTACCTGCTTTACCACCGGCAACCGGGCTCGTGCTTACACCGAATTCTTCAAGACCAAACCCTGGCGAAAATTTTATCTGATGAACCAGGATTATGCCTTTGGCCATGCCGTGGCTGATGATTTCAAAAAGGTGATCACCAAGGAGATTCCGGGCGTGAAAATCGTGGGAGAAGATTATGCTCCTTTCGGCCAAAAGGATTTTGGCCCTTACATCTCTAAGATCCTGGCCAGTGGAGCGGAGGTCATTTTCACTGGAAACTATGGTGCAGACTTGTCGAACCTAATTGTACAGGGAGCCCAGATGGGGATCAAGCTTCCAGTTCGCTACGCCACTTACTTCCTGGATGACGACGTGCAGCTACCCCAAACCGGACAAGCCGCAGTGGGAAGTTTTGTGAACAGCACCTACCTACCGACGATCAATACTCCACAGAACAAAGCTTTCCTGGAACGGTGGCATAAAAAGTTTAAAGACACAGCTCACCCTTGGCCAGCCGCGAATCTTGGGTATTCTTACAATGGCGCGATGTTTGTCTTCGAGGCGATCAAGAAAGCCAGATCATTTGATGCCGAAGCAGTCATCAAGGCCTGGGAGGGAATGGAGTTTAATAGTCTGGTTGGGAAGCAGATCATGCGAGCTTGCGACCATCAAATCATGATGCCTGGGCCCATCGGCGAAATCGAGGCCAAGTCAACGATTTTTCCCTTCCCCTTCGCCGGGACGACCCTGATGATCCCGTTGGATAAAGTGGCCGTTCCCCTTAAGGAGACAGGGAATCCCAGATGTACCGGTGGTAAGTGATGAGAAATAAATGGAGACGGATTCGGGAAGGGATGGCTGTCTTCCAGCCTCCCATCCCTTTCTCGGAGATAAATAAAGCTCCATGCCCTAAAGGGCGGGGCTTGTGGAGCACATAACGGCCAGAAAGGAGACATCGATGACCCAAAAAATTAGGAAGGTGGCTGTGATCGGTACCGGCCTCTTGGGTACGCAGATCTCCATGCTGTGCGCCTACGCGGGTTATGAAGTTAGCGTCTATGACACCGTCGCTGGCGCCTTTGACGACACCTACAAGAAACTTTTCACAGATTTCAAGACGAAAGAAATCAATCCTTTTATCCCCTGGGAACATTGGGAGAAGTGTAAGGCGGCCATAAACTTTACGACTCATCTCGGCGACGCGCTTAAAGAGGTGGGTTTGGTGGTGGAGGCGATCACGGAGGACCTGGAAGTAAAACGCAAAGTCTTCAAGCAATTGGGGGAGGCGGCACCCGCTAAGACAATCTTGGCATCGAATAGCTCTTCCCTCCCCGTATCAAGAATGGAACAAAGCAGCGGCAGACCAGAGCGGTGTATCAACACTCACTTTTATTATCCGCTGCAGGGCATGATCATGGTGGATCTTATGCCCGGCACGAAGACCCTGCCTGAAGTCATGGAAACGGCTGAAGAGTGGGTTCGCTCGCTGGGATGTATTCCGTTGACGGTAAAAAAGGAAATCCTCGGCTTCTGCTTTAACAGCGTCTGGCGTGCGATCAAAAAACAATGTCTCTATATGTGGGCAAATGATTTTGTCGATTTCCGGGATATTGATCGCGCCTGGCGCGTCTTCACAGGAATGAAGGTGGGACCTTTTGCCTTGATGGATTCCGTCGGTTTGGATACCGTCTATAACATCGAAATGGTCTATTACAACGATTCAAAGGATCCCAAAGATAAGCCCCCCGAGGCATTGATGGGAAAGATAAAGAAAGGTGAATTGGGTGTGAAGAGCGGGAAGGGATTTTATACCTATCCAAATCCCGAGTTTCTCAAACCTGACTTTTTGAACCCCAAGAAATAGAAGCTTGACCCGTCCATTGTAGATCTCCAGTGGATCCGGACCGGTGGGATTGAGAATCAATAAAAAGAATGAAAGGAGCTAAACCTCATGAAGGATAAAGTCATCATTACGGCAGCCATCACGGGAAGTATTCACACGCCAACCATGTCACCCTATCTTCCCATCACACCTAAAGAAATCGCCGACG
>DASPPQ010000259.1:0-4224 GCA_035625415.1 Thermodesulfobacteriota bacterium | reverse complement strand
AACTCCTCTATGTCCTCAATCTGGACGAGCAAGCCCGATTGTGTACGCATTACCTCTTCGGTCAGTGAGCCTTTAAGAGGGAAAATGCCGCCAGGTCGTTTGTCTTTTAAGTCAACTCCAACGGCATAAGCAACGATACCTCTGGTTCTATCGGGATTAATGGTGTTGATTGAAATCCTATCAAAAGAGATGAGGTTACGAACTTCCTGCGCGAAGTGTTCATACACTTCTTCTATGTTCAGGGTCGAGTTGATAATTCGCCCAATCTCGGCTATGACGGCATTCTCTTGGGCCAGTCGTTTCAGTGCCTCTTCACTCCTTCGCAATTCCTCCTCTTGAGCTTGAAGAGCGCTATGCGCAGCATGCAACTTTTCACTTTCCGCCAATAGTTTTTTATGGGCATCGCGTTCCATCTTTAAGGACGAGTCCAGTCTATCGAGAACGAAACCGGCCGCTCCGCTGGAGGCAAGCGTGATTGAAGAAACATTGACAACAAACATCACCCATTTACCGAAGGGCGCTGCATACTCTGAAGCCCAGGCTTGGTTCCCAGGTCCAATTAACCAATAGAGCAGCATGAGTATTGCGGCATTAATGCCAGTGGTCAAGACCGCTGCACGAGCACCGAAAAAAAGAGCAGCCATAATTGCACACATGACAAGCCACGCTGGGCGTGCATGGTATGGCCCAAGGGCTATAAAGTATGTAACGGTTACAACGTATAGAACAGCAAGCCAGAAATATCCTCGGTACTTGTACAACCCACGCTTGATGAAGAATCGAACGATTATAACGAGGAAAATACCTGCGTCAAGGCCTATGAGTCCATAATGCTTTTCCATAATGAATATTGGGAAGGTAGTCACCATTGACAGCGGCAAGGCGAATAAGGCAAAAATCCCCGCTGTGCTCACAAGCCACTCCCTCCAACTCTTAAGATCGGTGGGTCGGCTGAGCCCTTTTCTCAATGATAAGGGCCACAACCAAGTTACGATTTTCATTCTTTCCGCATCCTATTTGTCGTTAAATTTGGCCAATCGACCTGTTCCTTCCGAATTTCATAAGCGAACGCAGTCATAACACTTACTGTCTCCCTGAAATCCTCTCCCCTTTTAAAAATCGATATAATTCTGACTTAAGAACCCTCCAACCATTTCCGACTTTAATGGCCTTTATTCTCCCTTGGTGGATACACTTCAAAAACGTGGGTTTTGAAATCTTCAAATATTCAATTGCCTCGTCTGAGGTTAGAACTTCGTCTTCTTTCATAATAGACATCGGATTTATCCCGTCTGTTTCGGTTCTCTTTATTTTGTGTCAGTTTTTTCATATTTGTTGCAGCAAAACACATGCCAAAGGGAAAATCTGCAGGTTTCCATTGCATAATTACTTAATTTCTTGGGTAGATTTTTGTGTGGGAGTAAAAAACGGGTTAATTTTGTAAAAGTGACATTTTGTTCGGGAATGAGCAATTCAGGGGAACAAAAGGGGGGGTTATGAACCTTATTTTAGCTTCCCATTTCCGTAGCTTCTTTGAATTCATTTAGATTTCCGTCCGATTTTTAAAGTGAACTTAAGGTAATAAAATGGCCTCGGGACGCAATAAAGATCCAGACCGTTTCCCACGCAAATAGAGGGGGAAGAAGTTAAGGACCCGGAGATGACTCTGATGACAGCTAGGATGGCATGGTTTGGGTTGAAGGGGGAGTGGGAAGGTGAAGTCGGGATGAGGAGGAGGCGCTGTGGATTATTTCCTGAAACTTTCTATTCCTAAATGCTAAGAAGTCTTACCTCCTTTACTTTGCTTAAAACTCCTCCTCCTTACAGGCGTGACCTTCATGAATCGTGAGCATCTGGTCCAAATTATATCGGCCACTGAGAAGAAGATCCAGTTTCCAACGATCCTCCTCCGATATCTGAATAAGTTCTAATCCATACTGGTATCCTTTCCAGTACTGCTCTCCTTTCATGTCTTCTTTACGGTAAGGTTCCTTCCGCACAATCTTTGCCACCACTTTGAAGTTAGTCAATTCAAACCCCTTTGGGAACAGGACAGCAATATTTAGTTCCATACCAACAGGCATGTCTCGGATGGTTTCGATGAGAAAGCCTCCCCCGCTTGCATTGACAACTATTGCTCCACGTAAACAGGAGTCACCCATATCCTGATATTCAAGGGGCAAATCAATAATAAATCGCGGATGGCTCCTTCTTTCTCTGTTGTTAAATGATCCTTCCATCGTTTCCTCGTACCCTGACAGTATCATGTTTGAAATATGTATAAAAGTATATTCATTTTGAATTGCTTCCGTCCGCTGGGGATACGCTAATTTGTCTCTTGCTTTCGATATTGATCAGGAGTGTTTCTTATTGCCCAAAGATGACGATAGTGTTTGAATCTTTTATAGACATTGAAAGCCCGATTCAGGATCAGTCAGTCTATATTTTCTCCCCGGGGACATGTCTCTTGTTTGAGACCCATTCATCCAGAATGGCTTTCTCAAATTTCCAGCGTGCACCAAACTTACGGCCTGGAATCTTTCCGTTTTTCGCCAAGCGATAGATCGTCCGGACGTTGAGGCTTAAGTATTCTGCTGCCTCACGCGGTGTCATGATCTCTTTCATAAAAATAATTCCATTTTAGATACTTTATTCCTTTTAGAAATCTCTATCCATTTCCTGTGTAACCGACCTTCCAGTTTATCCAACTCAACCGGCATCACACATGTAATAAAGACTGAGAGGGACTCAGAATGACAGGAAAATAAAAAATTACTCAAGGATCTGGGTCAGCTTCAGGACTGATTCTTTGGTAAACGTAATGGCATCTTTACAGACCTTCATTCTCTTATTCCATTCCGTTTGCTCCAATAGGCCGAGTCCAGAGAGATCCAGTTGATTACAAAACCGCATAGCCTCGTTGAGGTGAAAAGAGATCCGCTCCAGTGCAATTCTGTTTCTTTCTTTCTCAATTTCCATCACTCTGCCTCTCTCGGTTCTACGGTCATTGTTCATATTCTTCAAGAACCTATTTTTAGTTACCAATCATATCAGCTATCCCATTCCTCTATTTCCTTCCGCCCCTGCGCACTTTCTGTTAAAAATAAACGCATAAAATGCGCATTATTGCTCAAAAAAATTTCATTCCATATTAAGAACGGAATGACCGATATGATTAACGGGTGATCTCTTTCCTCATTAAGGTGGTGAGGTCTACAAATCGTTTCATCCTGTCAAGCGGCTCATCTGAAAGCATCCCTCGCATGAATACCTCAACGACCCCTGAAGCGCTTAACCCAACCCGTTCCACATTTTTTTTAAACTCTTTAACGACCCATCCTTCAATGCTTAAATTGAATGGCTCTTTCATTTTTGACTCCTATCAAATCTAATAAAGTTCCCAGGTTCAATAAGCCTAGAAAAACGTCTTTTCCTTTTAGGAAACTTCGTCGGAGCCTTTTTCACCTCCCCATTGCCAAGTCTTGGTTTTTGCCGGACGAACCCTTATCATTAAATTAACTACCAAAGAGTGTGACTTTTGTCAATCAATTGATTTGATCCATTTGGAATGTTAAATCGGCCCAACTGAAAACTACCCTGAATAAATCTATTGAGTTTTGGATACTCGACCCGGCACCGGCACTAGTCAGCGCTGGTTTGGATTTGCTCTTTTTCGTGGTTTTTGACCCTTCTTCTTTCTTGATTTCCACCAGATAAGAAACATTTTCCAGATGGTTAGTTTGTCACCCCTAACAATGCCTTTCGTAACCATAGCTGTATCCTCCTTTCAAGGATTAATATATGTAAAAGATATCTAACTTTGAATGGATGGAAAGATTGAATGTGTCCTGCTCCAGAGGTCATGCCCACTCTCCTCAACTGAATCCCACCCTGAATAATTTTACTGATTCATTGATGCTCAACCGGCACCGGTCACTGCTGGGTTGGTTAGGAGGCGTTACGGGAGGCGAGAGAGGGAAAGGGAAGATTGGGCAAGGGTAGGGTAAGAGGGAAGGGAGGAGGCCAGAATAAAAAGGTGTGGGGGATTCTGTGACATATATTGTTCCTTTTTAGGTCTATCAAGAATCCCCCACGATCGTTCGGAATTTTAGAGATTCTTAATATTTTCGTTAACTTGGTTTCTCTTGCGTTGTTTCATAATTCTTGCCTTTTTTACACTCTGACTCCGTGAATAGGGGTTCGACTCCCTTTCCCCCAGCCATG
>DASPPQ010000258.1:0-6279 GCA_035625415.1 Thermodesulfobacteriota bacterium | reverse complement strand
CTCATAACCTCCCCCTCTTACTTCCCCCTTTATAACTCCCCCTTCCCCCCTCTTAACTTAAGAGGGGGGAGAGTGGAGGGGGCGTTCCCCCTTTCCCCCTCTTAACCTAAGAGGGGGAGGATGGAGGGGGCGTTAGATTGGGGGATGACGGGGGGTTACCCTTTAGAGACTATGTTGTAATATGATCTACCGAATAGACACACATGATATGTTGTAGGAGCTTAATTCGTTGAGCCCTATTGGTAGGCTTGATAAATCAAGCCCCTACAATTACGATATCGAAAAGGATAAAAACCAGGCCCGCAAGGATGGTTCTCTTGGAGAACTCTAGACACACATGAGTATGTTGTAGGGGCTCAATTTATTGAGCCCTATTGGTGGGTTTGATAAATCAAGCCCCTACAATTGCGATACAGTCTTTTAGTTCCAGGGGTGGACGAAGGGGGCATCCGTTAGAGATCAATCAGCCTACCTTGAGTACCATGGCTGCTCCGGTATCGCCGGCAGCGCAGCCTGCCCACAGGCCATAACCTCCGCCGAGCATAACCACTTCTTCAATGAGCTCGGCGATCAGCCTCCCTCCGGTGGGTCCCTGGGGATGGCCATAGATCATCG
This sequence comes from Thermodesulfobacteriota bacterium, assembly GCA_035625415.1. Classification (GTDB taxonomy): domain Bacteria; phylum Desulfobacterota; class BSN033; order BSN033; family UBA1163; genus UBA1163. Next base: position 5,664 of record DASPPQ010000258.1, on the reverse strand, counting down.
AGTTTCCGTAATTGTTCATCCAGTTGACATCGATCTTCATCATCCGACTCATATAAATATCGTTGACCACGAAGGGACTGTGAGTCTTTACCGCTTTGAGATCCTTGACCGTGATTCCCGCATCTCGAAGGGCCATCTCTGATGCAGGCACGGGGGCTTCTGCCATATAGCCCTTCTTGGCCCTGGCAAACCCATAGGCGACGATTTGAATCTCCACCTTTGGGTCTGCGCTCAGCTCCTTTGCTTTTTCCCGGGCGGTAATGAGAAACCCACAGTTGCCGTCAGCCGGATGCGTCTGCGATCCGAAACTGAGGACGCCTCCGGGCTCGACAGGGGCCAGTTTGGCAAGGCCCTCGGCCGTCGTAGGCGTCACGCCTTCATCTTCTTCAATGAGCTTCGTCTCCTTTTTACCAATCTTAACCTCGGCAGGAAACATATACCTTTTTTGAAAGGCCCTGTCATTGGCCAGGGAATCCAAGTATTGCCGGTATCTCCTTAAGGTGACTGCATCGCATTCCTCCTTCGTGGTCCCTATTTTCTTGGCCACATTTTCGGCAGTCTGTATCATTTTAAAACCGGCCACTGGGTCTCGATTGAAATTGTCCATCATCCAGTTTTCGGATTCTAACTCTCCGCCGGGGCCCATCGGGTTGGCCCATACCGTATGGGGTCCGTTTGAACAGCGGTCTGACATCAGAGCATATCCCGTCTGGTAGGCTCCGAGCTCGATATTTTGGGCCGCCAGATAGATAGCAGTGGTGGAGGTCGTGCAGGCTTGATTAATCATAAGAGCGGGTACATCTTTTGCTCCTTCCACGACCATGGCCGCTGCCCAAGTGTGGCTATAAAACATGCGATGTTGAGCGACGGAAATTCCAAAATAGAGGTAGTCGATCACGGTTGGGTCAATCTTTCTTTTCTTGAACCATCGGTTGGCTGTCGTTGCTCCAAGAACAATCGCATTTTCATTGGCAAGGCTTCCTTGCCAGCGACAAAACGGTGAAGAGTAATAACCTTTATACGGGATGAACGCCTTACTCATTCGACTCATAACATCTCCTCCTTCTTGAAAGTGACTTGACCGTGTTCCCCTCTTGTAACCCCCCTCTATTCCCCCCTTAACCTAAGGGGGGAATAGAGGGGGGTTATCGGTATTGGATAAACACGAATCACGTTTTTAGTATTTATACCAGCCCTGTCCTGTTTTTCTTCCCAGTTTTCCTGCCCGAACCATTGACTTCATCAGGACGGGGAGGGACCACTTGCTCTCCTTATTTAGCTCCTTATAGAGATATTCTATGACGTGATGGGAAATCTCCACTCCGGTTAAATCCATCAACTCGAATGGACCCATTGGATAATTCAGCCCCAATTTGACCGCTTTATCGATATCCTCCACAGTCGCTACTCCTTCTTCTAACATCCGAATCGCTTCGATAAAGTGGGGCATCATCAGGCGGTTGACGATGAAACCCGGAGTGTCCTTCTTCACCTCAACAGGCTCTTTTCCCATCTTTTTCGCGACCTCCATGGTCCGGAGGACAGTTTCATCGTTTGTATCGTATCCCCGTATGACCTCGACCAGTCTCATCAGTGGGGCCGGGTTGAAAAAGTGCATTCCTGCCACCTTCGCAGGCCGCTTGGTAGACATGGCGATTTCTGTTATCGACATGGAAGAAGTATTGCTTGTAAGGATGACATCAGGTCGTGTCAATTCATCTAATTGTTTGAAGATATTTTTTTTCAAGTCCAGGTCTTCGAAGACCGCCTCAATAACGAAGTCCGCAGCTTTCAAATCTTCCATTCGGGTCGTTCCTTTGATTTTGCCGAGGACCTCTTTCTTCTGTTCGTCAGTCATTTTTCCCTTTTCAACGCTCTTGGTAAGAAACTTTTGAATGGCTTTCAGACCGTTTTCAACGAAACGGTCTTCGATATCCCTCATCACCACGTGATACCCAGCCTGCGCCGCCACCTGAGCAATTCCGTTCCCCATGGAACCCGCACCCAATACTCCAATCAATTTAATGTCCATAAGCCCTCCTCGATTGTGGATTAGTTTTTTTAAGAGCCTTAGTTAAATTTTTCACATAAATTAAAATAATACTTTCCGAATGTCAATTCATTTTTTTGCGAAGTCCGCTAAAAAAGACTCAACGTTCTCTTGATTACAGCGAATTGGAAAGATGATTACACAGATAATCACGTAAGTACGGCCTATATCAGGACGGGGATTGACACCTTCCCATCTATGTGATATCCAATGACTTCATAAGAGCGTAACCGTAACACCTAACCTTACTTATTCAATGCTAATACAAACGCATTTTATAAATTGACATCCGCCCCTCACCCTCCCCCTCTCCCCCGCTGGGGAGAGGGCGGGTCGCCGACGCCGCCATAGCGCTTTGGCGAACGGCGCGGTGAGGGGGCAATCAAGGGCATGGAAAAAGAATTACCGCGTCTGTATTAATAACCCCCCTCCGGTCCCCCCTTAGGTTAAGGGGGGATGAGGGAGGGGTGCCCTTAACTTAAGAGGGAATAGAAGGGGGGTTACAAGAGGCGGTCACGTAAGTTAGAGGTGTGAGGTGTTATGTACCAAGATAAAGTCATTGCTGTCATTGTTCCAGCTTACAATGAAGAGATACTGATCGGTAAGGTTCTTGAAACAGTTCCAACCTTTGTCGACCGCATCGTCGTGGTTGATGATGCCAGCAGCGACGGAACGGGCGAGGTTGTGAAAGCCCATCAGAAGGAAGATTCCCGGATCATTTATTTGCGTCATCCGAAGAACGAAGGGGTCGGCGGGGCCATCGTCACAGGCTACAAATGGGCTCGGGACAATGAAATTTCCATCAGCGTGGTCATGGCAGGCGATGCACAGATGGACCCGAAAGACCTTCCCAATTTATTGGATCCTGTAGCCAATGGGGAAGTGGACTATTCGAAGGGCAATCGTCTGTTCACGGGTAAAGCCTGGAAGATCATCCCCAAAACGCGGTACCTGGGGAATGCCATTCTTTCTTTTCTAACGAAGATCGCCTCGGGGTATTGGCACGTGGCGGATTCCCAATCAGGCTATGGAGCCGTTAGCCTGGAGGTGCTCAAAACGATCGATCTCGACGGCGTCTACAAACGCTATGGAATGCCTAACGACTTTTTGGTGAGGTTGAATGTTTTTCATTTCAGAGTCAGGGATGTGTCCGTCAACCCCATTTATGGAATCGGGGAACGGTCAGGCATCAAAATTTCCATAGTCATTTTCACCCTTTCCTTTCTTCTTCTGAAGCTTTTTCTATGGCGGCTCAAAGAAAAATATGTTATTCGGGACTTCCATCCGCTGGTACTTTTCTACCTTCTGGGTTTTGTACTAACTCCCATCGGAGTTGTGTTTGGGTCTTATCTTCTAATATTGAGAATCTTTTTCGGATCTGTGGCAGCGACCAGTGCTCTGTTCGCTGCCTTTTTTGCGATATCCGGTCTTCAATCCCTGTTTTTCGCTATGTGGTTCGATATGGAATATAATAAAGACCTCAAATGAGTCTCAAGACGTTCACCCATGAATAATCCACCAGCCCTTGCAGGGGGGAGTCCTGTTCGCACCCAGTATCTTGTTTTCGGGAGCCCATTAATTGGAGATGAAGAAATATTAGAAGTGTCTCTGAGTATGCGTTCCGGATGGGTTGGAACAGGCCCCAAGGTGAAAAAATTTGAGGAGATGTTTGAAAATTATAAACATTGCCGCCATGCCATTGCTGTCTCCTCCTGCACGGCTGCCCTTCACCTTTCCCTTCTGGTTTTAGAAATCATGCCCGGGGACGAAGTCATTACCACTCCCTTAACCTTTGCGGCGACTGCCAATAGTATTGTTCACGTGGGAGGCAAACCGGTCTTTGCAGATGTTCAATTGGAAACGATGAATATCAATCCGGTTGATGTGGAAAAAAAGATTACAAAGAAAACAAAGGCTGTCATTCCGGTGCACTTCGCCGGAAGGCCATGCGAAATGGATGCCTTGGTGGAGCTTGCGAAGAGGCATCGCCTCTACGTCGTTGAGGATGCCGCCCATGCCATCGAGTCTTCATACAAAGGGAAACCGATAGGGACGATTGGCGACCTTGGATGTTTTAGTTTCTATGTCACGAAGAATCTCACTACGGTAGAGGGAGGGATGGTGGTCACAGATCAAGATAGATGGGCTGACCGGATCAAAAGCTTAGCCTTCCATGGTTTGACAGAAGATGCGTGGGAAAGATTTTCGGATGAAGGATTTAAACACTATCAGGTCGTGAGCGCAGGGTTTAAGTATAATCTGACGGATATTCAAGCTTCCATAGGGATCCATCAACTTGAAAAGATTGAAACGCATGCCCAAAGGCGAAAAGAGATTTGGGAGAGATATAATCAATCTTTCAGAGAACTTCCTCTTATCCTGCCCACTCCCGTTCCCCCGGAACATAGGCATGCCCTTCATCTTTATACCCCTCTTCTTAATTTGGATGAGGTTAAATGTACAAGAGATGAATTTCTCCAGGCTCTTCATAAAGAAAACATCGGAGCAGGCATCCACTATATCTCCCTCCATCTTCATCCTTTTTATCAAAAAACCTACGGGTACCAGAGAGGGGATTTCCCGAAGGCTGAATTCATTTCAGATCGGACTTTTTCGCTTCCTTTTTCAGCCAAACTGACTGATCAGGATGTCGAGGATGTTATAGATGCCGTGAAAAAAATCTTGAACTATTACCGTCGTTAAGATGAGACTCTGCATTGCTACAAGCTCTTATCCTACCATCGACAAAAATTCATTCGCCGGTGTTTTTGTTCGAGATTTTGCAAAAGCACTCGCTCATCGCGGGATCGAGGTATCCGTTTTCTCTCAGGATACGGGCGTTCCTCCCGTTAAAGATCATGAGATTGAAGTGGTGACCTTTCCCTGGTCAGGCCAATCCACTCCTCTCTCCACCCTCAAGCCTTACCGTCTCTTCGATATGATGAAGATGTTTCTTCTTCTCCGAAGGGGTTCGAGGAACCTCACCCAACACTGTAAACAAAAGAAGGTTGATTTTTTATTGGCCATGTGGGCGCTCCCTGCAGGTCATTGGGGGATGAAAGTTCGTCAGCACTTAGGCATCCCCTTTGCTGTTTGGAGTTTGGGGTCTGACATTTGGGTTTATGGAAGACTTCCTCTTTTTAAACTTTGGGTCCGAAAAATCCTTAAACAGTCCGCCTGTTGTTTTGCAGACGGCTTTTACTTCGCAAAAGAAGTCAGTGCTCTCAGCGGCAGGCCTTGTTCCTTTCTTCCAACGACAAGAATTCTTCCCCGGGAAGGAATACCGGAACTAAATTTTAAATCCGACAAGAATCATTTCCTTTTCATCGGTAGGTATCATCGAAGTAAAGGGCCTGACATCCTATTGGAAGCCATTCATCTTATTCAACGTGAAGTGCTGTCAAAAATTCAGTTCCATTTTTTTGGGGCAGGTCCTCTGGAAGGAGATTTAAAACGAACAGTTTTACAATATGGTTTGCAAGATGTCGTTACCATTGAGGGGCCTGTGGATCCATATATAATGACCGCCCTTCTCAAAAAATGTTATGCCCTGATCATTCCGTCACGAGTGGAATCTATCCCCGTCATCCTTTCTGACGCTTTACAAGTCAACA
>DASPPQ010000257.1:0-7752 GCA_035625415.1 Thermodesulfobacteriota bacterium | reverse complement strand
TTTTGGAAGCGGTCGGGTCACGCATTGACTATCTGAATAGAAGGGAGTATTTTTGAAGTGAATTATATCTGCAACGGTAAGCTTGGATGGAGGTTTACGTAGGGAGATTCGAGAGAGGGAGGGTTTGTCTAATCCTTAACGTCTATTAACTTTGTATGAATAATTGGGTTTAGGCCTTGTAAGAGTTTGAAAATGTTACACTTCCAAACCAGGGGACAAAGGTTCGAATCCTTGCCCCCCAGCCTAGGCTCAAAGAAAGTTGTCCAAGGTGTGTCGGGGGACTAAACCCCAATAAGGCCTCCTACTGCCAACCGGCGGGCAAACAGCAAGGGGGGATCATCCTGGGTAATCCTTAATGGTTTGCTAGTGACAAACTTATCATGTAAAATTTGTTTGAGAAAAGAGGCTGGAAGCAGGATGAATTTGGTTAGGGTGAATCGACCTTTGTAGAGGTTTAACAGTAAGAACAGGCACAGCATGAAATGGAAAATCGCGAATCTGCATACATGCCTTAATCTCATCAGCGCCATTATCCTGCTGTTTGGTTTGGGTAGTGCCCTTTGGATTTACCGGACAGCTGAAAATAATGCGAGTGGTGTTTTGGGTTACGAAGAAGAAGGCGGATCCGTTTATCCGATTATGCCTAAAGATTCCAAGAAATATTTACGGGATTTAGAACTCTATGGGGGAAAAGAAAATGTCCTTATGGATGAGTTAAGGCGCGGGTTTGTCGGGTTATGGCATGGGAAATTACTCGCATTCACAGTAGGCTGCATCAGCATCTTTGTATCCTTCGGGGTTTTCTATGCTGCCAATCACTTGCCATCCCGCCTAAGATCTGATGTCCCCACTGAAAACAATCGCGAAAGAGCCGGCTAAAAATATAATGGCTCGTCCCGTTTCCATTAACAATATCCTCTGACCATTGTTGTATAAAACAATCCATCTCAAGGGGGGATACAACAAAAACTGAGGAACGCGGTCCCCATGAAAGTCCGTGAGCCTAGAACCAAAAAGGAATACGAGAAGTATTACGACCTCAGATGGAGGATTTTGAGGAAACCTTGGAACCAGCCGAGGGGGAGCGAGAAGGATGAGCTGGAAGGACAAAGCATTCACCTGATGGCATTCGAGAAGGAGAAGCCCCTTGGTGTGGGAAGGGTCCATTTCAATTCCTCGAAGGAAGCACAGATCAGATATATGGCTGTTGAGGAAGGTTTGCAGGGAAAAGGCGTAGGCACGGTCGTACTGATGGAGCTGGAGAAAAGTGCCGAAAGAAAAGGCGCAGACCATATTCTTCTCAATGCGAGAGAATCTGCGGTCGGTTTTTACAAAAAGCACGGATACCGTACCGTGGGGAAGACGCACACGTTATTTGGGGTTATACCGCATTATAAAATGAGGAAAAAGCTGTAATGATGGGATGCCCGAGACCAGGAAAATCACATTCATCCAGACGGGCGGAACATATCCGACGCTTTGCCGTACATAGCAAGCGACCAGGCATGGCATAAGACGACCTTTAAGGAGACAGAAAAGTGTTAACCGAACGTAAACACAAGATAGCGGTAATCATGGGGGATGGGATCGGTAAAGAGGTGGTGCCCGAGGGCATGCGGGTACTGGATGTCGCGGGCGAGAGGTTCGGCTTCAAACTCGCGTGGACACCGTTCCCCTGGAGTTGTGAATACTACACCTCAACGGGGGAGATGATGCCGAAAAACGGACTTGATATACTGAAAGAGTATGAAGCAATCTTCCTCGGCGCGATCGGTTACCCTGATGTCCCGGACCATGTGTCGTTGTGGGGGCTGCTGATTCCCATAAGGAGGGGCTTTCAGCAGTATGTGAATTTCAGACCCGTTAAAAACATGAGGGGCATTACAAGTCCCCTCCGTAACATCGAAGCGGGAAAAATCGATTTCTGTGTGGTGAGAGAGAATAACGAGGGTGAATATTCAACCATTGGCGGAATCATGTACGAGGGGACCGACCAGGAATTTGTGGTTCAAGAGGCAATCTTCACCCGTAAAGGGGTTGAAAGGATAATGAGATTTGCGTTCGACCTGGCTCGAAAGAGGAAGAGGAAGGTTACCTCTGTCACCAAGTCGAACGGAATTGTTTTCACCATGCCGTATTGGGATAAGATATTTAAAAGAATCGCGAAGGAGTACGAGGATGTGAAGACCGACCAGTACCACGTCGATGCCCTCGCTGCTAAGTTTGTACTTCATCCGGAAGAATTTGACGTGGTGGTGGGCAGTAACCTGTTCGGGGACATCCTTTCCGACCTGGGTCCGGCTCTGGCAGGGAGCCTCGGCATTGCGCCGTCGGCCAATCTTAACCCTGATCGCAAATTCCCTTCCATGTTCGAACCAGTCCACGGTTCGGCTCCTGATATTGCAGGCAAGAGGATTGCAAACCCCATCGGCCAGATACTCTCCGGTGCCCTGATGATCGATCAACTGGGATATCTCGAAGCGGCGAGAACAATAGAGAAGGCGGTGGAGGTCGCAGTGGCAGACAGAAATATAAGAACCCGCGATCTGGGCGGCGTGGCATCGACGCAGCAGATGGGGGAGGCTATCGCTGAACTGGTGGGAACATTGTAGCCTAAAGTATTTTGTTTTGAATGGATGAAACGGGTAAGGAGACGGACGGAAATAGTCATGCTCTTCGGTTTCATCCTCATCCTGGCTCTCTGGGCCACTTCAGAATGGAATAAGGTCGACGCGACCGTCGTTGCCTTAACGGGCATATCTATCATGCTGTTGACAGGGTCATCCGCTGGGACGATGTGCTTGCCGAAAAAGGAGCCTGGGATGCCCTCTTTTGGTTCGGAGGACTCGTCATGATGGCCAACTACTTGAACCAGTTCGGGTTCATGAAATGGTTTACGACCACAGTGGGAAATAGCCTGACCGGGTGGATGTGAGAAAGGTGTAAAAATTATCGGATGGTGGCGTTGTTTAACACTCAATATAGGCGGGATGATCGTCAATAAGGCGATTTTTCAGTTGAAGGAAGATGAATCGATCATCTCTAAACGCAGAAAAAGCTTCTTTGTCGCCTGGTTTTATGAATAAATCTTGGATTTGCAAATCCATTCAAGGACTTGGATGTGCCTATCTTTTAGGCAAAATGGTCGAAGCCGCCATCTTCAAGCAGAATACAATCGAATTCCACAGTTATTCAACATCCCCTTGTGGATTTAGTGAAAAAATCTTCGCAGTCAAACACCGATACACTGGTCGAGGTTTTCTGGAAAGATATTTGTCTTGAAGAAGATCGGAAGATTTACCGGGCCGAAGTGAAATTTGTTGACATCTTGCCAGATGCGTGGAGAAGCTAAGAAATTTTTTAAGAAGTCTCTCCGCAGAGGTTACTCAACGAATGAGATAGATTTACGAGGAGTGATAAGGTTCCAGGGACGATCAACAAACTCAGCCAAAAGGGGATATGGCGGGAAGGGGATTTATCATGTCTTGTTTCATACGGCTTTTCCTTTCTTTTTCTTGTAGAATAGACTTAGATTCTCAAGCTCTGTTAAAATTTGACTTTTCCCGTCTTGCGACTCAAGGACGGCCATCCTTCTTACGATTTTCTTGACCTTGTACTCGATACCGTTCAAAATACTTCTCACCGTGTCTCCCACCTTTGTTTCCATGGCGGTTCCTCCAATTTTGACCCCTTCCCGCCACGAGGTTAAATTAGCATAAGCCTATCTTCTTGTAAAGAAATTTTTTACGCCATTTGTCTCTATTTTTTCACATACGTCCGCATTTTACTATATCTTTCCAAGACGCTGACCCCGTCCCAATCATTCCTTTTCTAGAATAATTCTTGCATCGACCCCCACGGCCTTATCTCGATAAGCAAATATCGGGTTCAGTTCTAATTCTTTAATCTGAGGGTTCTCCTCTATCAATTTGGACACCTTAAGAATGACCTCCACTAAAGCAGAAATACTGGCAGGCTCCTTTCCCCTGTATCCCTGCAATAATGGGTATCCTTTTATGTCGTTAATCATTTCTTGAGCGTCTCTCCGCTCAACCGGAATAACTCTGAAAGAAACATCTTTGAGTAATTCCACAAAAACACCCCCCAAGCCAAACATAATGACAGGACCGAATTGAGGATCTTTGCTGGTCCCCACGATGACTTCTGTCCCCGGCCGGGCCATTTTTTGCACGGATACTCCATGAACGGTTGCGCGGGGAAACTGTTTCCTGACTCTTCTTAGAATTTCGTCATAGGCTTTTCTTACCTCGGTCATGTTGTTTAATGAAAGCTTAACGCCACCCGAATCGCTCTTGTGAATCACGTCCGGGGAAGCAATTTTCAAGGCCACAGGAAAACCCATTTTTCGGCTCAAGGAAACCGCTTCTATTTGGGTCTTCGCCAGTTTGGTTTCCACAACGGCTATTCCCGCCTGCTTGAGAATTTTTTTGGCCTCGAATTCAGTGAGGATTGTCCTACCTTCTTTTCTTGCTTGATCGAAGATCGAAATCTTTCCCATCCTTCTTCTCCTTTTCTGTTTACCCCGTTAGAAATGATATCCCGCTCGGTTTCAAGTCGCAACGACTGGAATTTCTAACGGCGTGAACTTCAATCTACCTCTAAGAACATTCTCGAATCACTTTTGGTTATTCCGTAGTATAAATCCTTGGAGTTGAGAAGACAAGAAGAATTGAGGAATATCGGAGGGAATGAAATATTGCTTGATTTTTGATGGGTTGTGCGTTAATTTGAACGAGACATATAGAATGGTTTGGTTTTTGGACGTCGGATAATTTTTCCCCGCCGGCTGGCGGCGGAATTTATTTGAAATTTGGTGTTTGACATTTGGAATTGAATTAGAAACATGGTCCCATCGTCTAGTGGCCTAGGACACTGGCCTCTCACGTCGGTAACAGGGGTTCGAATCCCCTTGGGACCATTACATTAAATATCAACAAGTTACATCTAATAATGTCCCCTCTATATTTTAACCGTCCCGGTGCAATCCCCAGTTCCACCCCCCAGCACTGACTCCTCGATTCTAGGGTGTTAAGAACCGCGTACCCTTTCTCCGCTCCTCCCTACTTCCAATTTTTGTGTTCCAATTTTTGTTGACACCTCGTTCTCAATTTAGTACACTCCGATTAAAATTAGAGCCTGATACCAAAAGCCAAATGGGCACAAAAAATATTTACGAACGATTTGTCTGGTTTGACAGTCAGGTCAGGGCGAGAAAGTATCCTAATGCTACCACCCTTTCGGATCAGTTCGAAATCTCCGCCAAGACGGCACAGAGAGACATCGATTTTATGCGAGACAGGCTCCTTTGCCCACTCGATTACGATTCAAGCCAGAAGGGATACTATTACGATGATGAGACATTTTCTCTCCAGGATATCAGCGGCGGAACCATCGGACATGAAATCCCAGTTTCAGAAGCCTGGCTCTTTCAAAATGAAGAAGCTTTTGAAAGCGTCAAGAGGGGAATAAAGGACGTGTGCAAAGGAAAAATTTCGAAATTGAATCTTAAAAGCCTTTAGGGGCTCTTGGTCCTTTCAATTAAGTATTGATTTCTTTCCTATTTGGACCTAATAAATACTGAAACCTGTCAGCCTGCTCCTTTTCTCGTACAGTGCAGAAGTGGATGATTGTTTTTGCGTTCCGCGGAGTGCCTCCTGCTTTCAGGAAGTGTTCGAATGGGTGGGGTGACAAAGTGATCGGTTCAAATGAAAGCCTATTCTCAAGACGAATGGGCTTTTGTCTTTTGGGCTGCCGTATAAATTTGGTAAGCCAGAGGTGATCACAATTTGTGATAAGCTCAACGTGGCAACCGGTCGCAATTTGCGACCGGTTCGGATGAGGCCGTCGGCGCATGAATCTTGAAGTCACAAATTGTGACCTCAAGATGAAATTAACATCTGGCCTCTTATGGACCCGTCAAGATGGATAAAGACGTAGCATCGGTTCCTCCCGAACGCATCGAGCGGTTGATACTTCTGATTCGCGGTCAGAAAGTAATGTTGAGTACCGATTTAGCTGAGCTTTATCAAGTTGAGCCACGGGTGTTGGTTCAGTCCGTGAAGCGCAATTTAGCTCGGTTTCCAGGAGGTTTTATGTTCCAGTTGACGATAGAAGAGTACTCAAACTTGAAATCACAAATTGTGATTTCAAGCTGGGGAGGGCTCCGCCGCGCCAGGCCCGCCTTGATGAGCCCGTGACTTCCCTCGGCTTGGCCGAGAGGCGAGCGCCCCGAGGCGAGCCTTCGGCGAGGCAGGCCCTACAGAAAATCCTTGAGTCTGCGCAAGGTTTGTTGTATGATCTACAACAAATGATGTAAAAACCACAACAATAGAAGCCTCGGTTTATGTCGGTGCTGCTGAATACGAAATTAAGGAAAAAATTGCTCACCTATTCTTTTACCCACCCTGGTGAAGATTATTATGTCAGAGAGCTTTCCAGTCTAATTGAAGAAGACCCGGGCAATCTTTCAAGGGAATTGAGGGTTTTGGAAGAAGAAGGGCTTTATACTTCGGTGACAAGGGGTAGGGTTAAACTCTATTCTCTCAACAAGAGGTATCCGCTCTTTCGAGAATTGAAAAAGATCATTTTCAAAACTGAAGGTGTGGAAGGCAGCCTCAAAGAGATCGTGAAGAGGGTTAGAGGAATAGGGCTTGCCTTCCTTTATGGATCTTATGCGAAAGATAGGGAGAAAAAGAAATCGGATGTCGATTTGATTGTCGTAGGGGATTTTTCTCGGAATAAATTCACCAGGGAGGTTCGAAACCTCGAGCTGAAATTAGGCAGGGAGATCAATTTTACTGTCTATACTCGCGAGGAGTTCGAAAAGGAAAGGAAGAAGCAAGGGGGTTTTTTAAATTTGATTCTAAAAGAAAGAGTTATCGTTCTCAAAGGAACCCTGAATGCTGGATAGACTGACCAAGAGATTTGAGAAGGCTGGTAAGATTAGAAAACAAGAGGCAGGAATCGTCCAGATAGAAGCCTTATTGAAGGAAGCCATATTGGATCTCGAAGAGGCCAGGAGGATTGTGAACATCGCAGAGCGGGCGACGTATTTGTTAGCCTATAATGCCATGCTCAAAGCAGGGAGAGCCTTAATGCTTTTCCAAGGATATGTCCCTGATGATGGGGCACAACATAAGACCGTCGTGGAGATGACGAGCGCCATCTTGGGCGATCCATATAAGAATCTTACGGGGCAATTCGAAACCATGAGAAGGAAAAGAAATGAAATGACGTATGAGACAGCCGCGTTGCTTTCGATGTCGGAAGCCCAGAAGGCCTTCTCCGATGCGATCTCTTTGGTCAAAAGGGTTTTGACAGAGGTTAAATCCAAGAACCCTCAGCTAGAACTGAAATTCAACTTGAATGATAAATGAAAAACAGGGACAGATAGGACATGGTCAAGAATCACTATTCACGATTTTGATGGGAGTAGGCTTCTTATTTTTTGGCTCCATACGACTCACGCCGTCTTCGGCCCCAGTGAGTTGAGGGGGACACGTGACACGTTCTTAAAGAAGATGCGGGTGGCTGAGATTTCCGAAAAGCAATAAGAAGTGAAGAATTGAATAACGTCCTCTAGATTACAGTGCTTTACTCTCCATTTGATTGTTCAGGCCAGCTATTCATGAGCTAAAAAAGAGGATAAATTGGGTGACACTTTGTTGATGTGGATCTTGATATATCCTTTGGATCGGAGCCAGGATTCCACTGCAATCCTCCAGGCTGATT
>DASPPQ010000256.1:0-5855 GCA_035625415.1 Thermodesulfobacteriota bacterium | reverse complement strand
ATATCTTCCTTCTTCGTCTCCCTTGTAGAGACTTCCGGGGAACACGGTCTGCCCCTTTCCGCGGATTTCGAGAAGTTTTTCAAGTTTGCCATTGATCATTATCTGGTATGGTTCGATGTCGAAGATAGAGGTGATAAAAAGGTGGTGAGATTTGGGAGCATGTTCTCGGCCGAATGTCCCTGTCGAAGGAATAAATTTTGGGCTGAGCAGAATTGACTCAGGACAATCGAGATCAACGTCCGTCAACCCTCCCGAAGGTTCCCCCAACAATACCCCCACATTCGACTCGTTTCCGAAATAGTCGGCTATGGTTTCTTCGGTGAGTCGCAAATTCTGCCAACCTTCCAAGACTGGATTTTTGCTCATCAGGGGGATTGGGATGGGGGACCATCCTTTTTTAATATACTCCCTAGCTATTTCTAAGATGGATTTCATTTTCCAAACCTCCAAGGATCTTCTGTGGCGTTGGATGTACTCATCATCCTCGCGATGTAAGTCTTGACCGGGATATCAACGTTTATCGCCCTCCTTTTCGGAGACTGGATGCGTTCGATCCGTCTCAATTCTTTATCGCTTATCCGAACCATCTCCCAACAATCTACACAAACGTATTCCAAGATTACTTCCTCATGATCCTTGAAAATGCGTTTGCAGAGGATCCTGAGCGGAGCGGGGCTTCCACAAAAAAAGCAGGTTCCTCCCGTTCTGTCGCATCGTTCAATTTCTTCGATTGAAAGTTCCCGAATCTTGGGCGATGGATAGGCCGATACGATTTTATGTACCAGTCTCCCAAACAAGGTTTTCTTTTCAGATTCCCACCATGAACGTCCTTTCTTAAGTAACTTCATCTCCTCTTTCATCTGCCTCAATAATTCTTCAGGATCATTTTTCGTCAACTCCCGGAGCTTCGTCGCCTCGTTTCCGTTAAAGAGTTTCCGCATCTTTTCATCACTCTCCCAGAGTAACCAAGTTGTTTTTTCCATTTATCCATACCTCCTTTCTGTTTTAAGGTTAGAAACCGACGCCACGATGGCCTTCCTCCTATCCCGACTCACCTCCTTCCGTGAAAGGTTTTTGGGCAAAAAACATTTCAAGGATTCATCGGATTTGATCAAAGTCCCGCGTCAGGGTCATAGGGTAAACCTCCTCTTGTGTTCTGAGATGAAATCCTCCAGGTCTCTGATATCTATGTACTGCCTACCTCTCTCCCCCATCTGGACCACCGGGAGTTCTCCTGAATAGATGAGGTGGCGCACTCCCGATTTGGCGCGCCCGAGGTAGGAAGCCGCTGAGTCGAGATCGTAGAGGCGGCATTCAATATTATTCTTCCTGCCAATCGATCTTCGATTCGGTGAACGAGGTTTGCTGAAACTCAATTCTTGGTTCCTCCCTCCTACTGTCGGCTTTAAACTTCTTTGTTTCATGCCCAAAAACAAAAATGGGCCAAAACCTTTCGGCTTTGACCCATCATAGCACCCTGAAATTACACTGCAATCTACTTAGCTGTCACCACTCAGTAAATTTATCTCCTTCTTTTTCTCTTCGGACCTCGGCGCGGCCTGTCAGAGACCTCAAACTTGTGGGCTTCTTTTTCAAGACTGTAATATGCCTTCTTCGCCGCTGCCAAGTCGCATGGTATTTCCATCCCTTCGCTGCTCATCTCCGATAGAACCTTGTCAAAGGCATCTTCCAATTTTATGCGACTTCGCCCCCGCGTAAGGGTGCATACTCGACCCCATATCTCTCTGTCTCGCCGTGCAATCTGGTAACGATCAAACACGTTCCGTGAATGCACGCGCTTCATGCCCAAAGCATTGTATACTAGAGCAGAAGCCCTCTGGTTTGAAAATTTCTTCTCAGCAAGTTCCATCAACTCTTTGGCCACTTGCTCGAAGTAACCAAGGATCCAAGACGGCATGGCCCTTTTGTACTTTCTGCAAAAAGCGTAAGCCTCCCAGGCATACAATGGGTTACCTTCGTCGTAGAAGTAATCCTCGAGTAGGGTTAGGATAAGTTCCTGATTATCTTCTTCGAAATTGTAGTTCTCAAAGTCTAATTTTTTGGGACGCATGGCCTGTTTCTCCTGTCTCCTAAGTTATCAGAAAAGCTACCACAGGGGGCATTAATTCGTAAAGGAAAATGTCTTAAGGAATTAAGCGGGCTGACGATTTCACCTACAAATCCTCAGGGTAAGGTTCATTGGAGAACTGAAGATTTCCGATTGAAAGTGAGTGATCTAACAAAATATAGGCAGGTATGGTTCCGAATAATTAAAGCGATGGTTTTTCAATTGGCCATGATGCACGAATAGTAGTTCCCGATCCCTTAGCAGATTTAATATAAAGCACTCCACCTGAGAGCGTAGCTCGCTCCGTCATCCCGGCGAGCCCCAACCCGCTGTCGGTGCGTTTCTGACCCAGTGTTGCATCTAAATCGAATCCCTGACCGCTATCCTGAATAACAAATTCTATCTTGTTTTCCTTTATTTCTAAGCCAACATTTACAACCTTGGCTTTGCTATGTTTGATAACATTGTTCAGAGCTTCCTGCGTAATTCGATAAATGACGGTCTTTATGGTGGTGGGTATTTGATCCTCCTGGATATTGAGCTTCGTTATGATTTGCATAGCTGGATTAGCCTTTTTAAATTCCCGAACAAACCAACTAATGGTTGCCAAAATTCCTAAGTCATCAAGAAGTGCGGGTCGCAAATTCATTTGTATCCGGCGGGTTTCTTCTATCCCTGTTTGAATGATTGGAAGAAGGTCTTTTAAAGGCGTGGCTATCTCTTTACCAAGTTGTTCGAGGACGTTTTCTAATTGAAGTTTAACGGTTGACCAATGTTGCCCAATCCCATCATGGATTTCCTGAGCAATTCGTTTCCTCTCGGTTTCCTCAGCCAACAGCAACTTGAAAGAAACATCTTTAAGCTGAGCCTTTGTTTCCCCTAATTCCTCCTCTGCATGATGACGCCCGGCTCTTTCAACCTGTAATGTTTCCTTAGCCTTTGCCCGCTCTCCATTTCTTTCCTTGGACCAAAGGACATGGTTCTCCTCATACTTGTGCTCCTGATTATTTCTGTCTTTCCTGATGGCTCGTAGGTTTTCCTCAAGTTGTTTAGAGCGGGTGCGAAGTTTTTTATTTTCAGCAAGAAGTTCCTGCTTTATTTTGACGTCCTTTTTCATAAGACTACCTTGCTTGACCCTCCGGTTCTTGAATCTTTGGTCTGCTATGTCAATAATATTGTGAAATATTTTACAGGAAAATCAAGTAGAAAAAAGGTGATTTGGGATAAAAAGGTAGGCCAAAAAGTGAGGGAATTGTTAATATTTAAAGTTACGAATATCCTCTTTCGCTATCTGAACCATCTGCATTAAAACCTTTTTCCAATAAGATTGATTTGACCAATTTGAAAATTTCTGATGTTTTTGAGCCCTTCGGATAGAAATAATCGGCCTTATTCCGGGTAGCCGCCTCTCGATATTCTTGTAAATCATGACTTGTCATAATGATGATAATTATGTCTGGGTGATCAGCTTTTATCTTTCTGGTTAATTCAAGGCCGTTTTCCCCCGGTAACTGGATGTCCATAAAGATCAGGTTTGGAGGATGAGCGTCCATCTTCTGAAACGCCTCTATTCCATCCGTTGCTTCAATGATGTTCATTGAAGGGAATTGATCCTGTAAGTTATTTTTCATTAATTCTCTAAATGAGAGGTTATCTTCAACGAGCATTGTTTTAAACATAGTATCGCTCTGTTTTTCACATTTCTTGTGGACTGTTTTGTGTCGGTCTATTTGACTGGTTTAGACTATTTACTCTCTATCTTCCACCTTTTCGAAGATCTCAGATTCATTTTTAATGAGTCCAAAACCTCCACATCTTCTGCAAACCTCAAACTCATCAGGGCTCTTGGGTAATTTTCCTTTTCAATTACAAACTGAGCAGAAGACCATATTGTATTTTTCGGGGTCAAAAGTCTTGCCCATATCAATCCTCTCAGCTTTTCCTGTTTCTTGTGTTTGGCAACCGACCCATCCTTATCAACTCCCTATTCTCCAAAATCACCTCATCAACAATCTCCCCGCAGATGACACATTTCCATCCCCAAAAGTATTCGTCAGGGCCGTAAAATTTATCATAAATCATGACACTACTGCACCGAAGACACTTCATAAAAATATCCTCCTTCAGGCTATTTAATGATTATATACACTGGTTATTTACGGACTAAATAAGGCGAAGGCTGTATTTTAGGGTAAAAAAAGCTGTATTTTGAGAGAGGTCACAGGGTCTAAAAGGTAGAATTTGGTTCCTGCATCCTCGGAAAGCTATTTTACGTCAAAGATTTCTATTTGAAATGTTGTATAGCGGACCAAAAATCTAAAATCAACATTTCAGGAAGGAAGGGGTAAGTAAGCGGGTTATTGACTCCACCTACTAATCTTCAGCCGAAGCGTGAAAAGCATCCTGAAGATTTACAGTTGAAATCAATAAAAAAGGTGAAACTATTTCTTGCCCTGTCTACCACAATTCAGTAAAGGATTTCTCCAGAGGTCTCTTAAAGCTAAATTGTTTTGCCTTTGCTTACGATCAACCTGAAGGAAAAAATAAATATTGATTTAACCACATAATGAAAGCTTATCAAGCGAGCAGCGATTATCTTCCTCGCTATTCTCAATATTGTGGGAAGATTATAGTAGCTTCTCCCGATGCGATGCCTGATGTTCCTCAACACTTTTAAGGGGTATTTTTCGGAACACACTATATTTTTCTCACCCACATAATAGCCCCCGGAATTGGCGATGAGTTCATTGAGAGGTGAATATTTCTCGGTCCTCAATAGACTGAGGTTGAAGGTGTCCAACTTAAGCCTTTTGGCAAAAGGCGTTATCTCCAGCATTTCTGCCTCATTCTCCCCGATACATCCAATAATAAAATATCCATGAATAAAAAATTTCACCTTCCTGATTTCAGCAAATGCCTTTTCAGCCAAAGCAGTATCAAACCCTTTTTGCATCATTCTTAAGGTTTTGTCTTGGGCCGATTCTATCCCTATTGTCAGTATCTTAAAGCCAGCGTTGAACATCTTCTCTAATATCCGGGGATGCTTATAGATCTCAAGCCTCACGGCAACCGCAAATGTTTTTTTGATACCTTCTGCAATGATCAAATCACAAATTTTCTCAACCCTCTTCATATCTGCGGCAAAATTGTCATCTACAACAAATACAAACCCGGCATCGATGGTCTTCAATTCTTCGACAACAGAGGACGCTGACCTCCCGCTCCAATTTCTTTTCTGGCCTAAGGGGTTATTGGTAAACGTACAAAATTTACAATGATAGGGGCACCCCTTGGAAGTGGAAATAAAGTCTACGCCTTGCCCTAAATCGATGTTCTTGTACGAAAGCCTATACTTAACCCGCCTCAACTTTCTGTTAGGATAGAGAGCATCGTCCAAGGAACGGAGGTCACGAATCTTATTATGAATGATCCCACCATTTTCGCGGTATGAGATGCCAGGGATGTCCTTAAGGGGAAGCCCTAAGGCCATATCACGAATGATCTCCTCTCCGTCTCCTCTAACGATGATATCTAAATTGGGAGCTACTGCAAAAAGCTCTTCAACACAGGTGGTAGCATACCTTCCTCCTACCACCACCTTATGATGAGAAGGGATCCGGTCGATGAGGTTTACCGTTGCGTCATGTTGGTAATCCCAGTTCACAGACAGACAGACCAAATCTGTATGGCCATTTCCAATAAAATCATCCAGGTTCGTTTCAAATCTCATATCAATGAGCGTAACCTTCTCAACTAAATCCTCTAAGACAGTGGCGATATATTCCAG
>DASPPQ010000255.1:0-32674 GCA_035625415.1 Thermodesulfobacteriota bacterium | reverse complement strand
CCGATTGCTCGCTGAAGGGGACAGCCTTGCCGCTTCCAATATTTTTTTTAGTTTTTCCTCTTCGACCTCAGCGGGTCTGTAGGCCCTCACACTTCTTCTTCCGTTAATCGCGGTAAAAACATCCATGCTCGTGTCTCCTCCGTGGTTCTTCCAATTCCCTCTCTTCTGGGAAGAGATACCATGCTTCAGACGCAAATAGATGTCGTGCGCTTTAAAGGTAACTAAGGTGAAAAATCTTTTGATCACGGGTACCCTGGCACCTTCTTGCTCGCTATCCCTTTTTTAATTCTTCAGCACGGATTGGCAGTCTCCTGATTCGTTTTCCAGTGACTGCAAAGATGGCATTTCCTACTGCCGGTGCGATAGGAGGGACTCCGGGTTCTCCCACGCCGCCCAGAGGTTCCTCATTTGAAACGATGAAAACCTCTACCACGGGCATTTCGTACATGCGCAGGATTGGGTAATCGTCAAAATTGCTCTGCTCCACCCGGCCGTCTTTGAAAGTGATCGCACCATGGAGGGCTGCTGAAAGCCCGAAGACGACTCCGGACTCCATTTGGGCCTTAACGATCTCCGGGTTCACCACCATGCCGCAGTCCACGGCGCAGACGACTTTATGGACACGCACTCTTCCTGCGGGGTTGACCGAGACTTCTGCCACGTGGGCGACGATGCTCCCGAAGGATTCGTGGACGGCAATTCCCCGGCCCATTCCTTTCTCCGGCGGCTTCATCCAGCCCGCCTTCTGGGCCGCAAGCTCCAGGGCAGCCTTGTGTCGCGGATGCTTGGTGAGGAGACTACGGCGGAACTCAAACGGGTCTTTACCCGAGGCATGGGCAAGTTCATCGATGAAACTCTCGACGACAAAGGCGGTGTGAGAATGGCTCACCGACCGCCACCAGAGCACCGGTACTTTGATCTTCGGGCTGTGAAGATCGACAAGGATGTTTGGAATCGCATAAGGAATGTTTGCTGCGCCCTCGACCGACGTTGCATCCACACCGTGGTCGTCGACCATGGCTCCTTCAAAGGGCGACCCGACAATGATCGATTGTCCGACGACCGTGTGCTTCCATCCCATAGGACTGCCCTCTGCATCGAGCCCTGCAGCGATCCAATCGTACCAGAATGGCCGGTAGTACCCGCCTTTGATATCATCCTCACGGGTCCAGATGACTTTGACCGGTTTCTTCACCTTCTTCGCCACATGAACGGCCTCGCTGACAAAATCGGACTGAGGGTTTGCCCGCCTGCCAAACCCGCCGCCCAGAAAGGCATTATGAATTCTGACCTGCTCGGGCCTGAGTCCGGCGATCTCTGCCGCTGCATCTCGATCAGCGCTCTGAAACTGGGTGCCCGTCCAGATGTCGCACCCGTCAGCACGAAGATCAACCAGACAGTTCAACGTCTCCATGGGAGCATGGGCTAAGTAAGGGACTTCGTACTCGGCACTGATCAGCTTGGTCGCCGTCTTCAAGGCTTCTCCGAAATTGCCCTCTCTTCTTGCCACCGTCCCCGGGTTCTTGGCCAGATTTCTATACTGCTCGCGCATGCTCTCCGTCGAAAGTTTGGCGTTGACGCCTTCGTCCCAACTGATCTCGAGGGCATCACGACCAAGTTTGGCGGACCAAAAGTCGTCTCCAATAACAGCCACCCCCGGGGCAACCTCTACTACTTCTCTTACGCCACGCACTGCTTTGGTCTTCTCGGCATTAAAACTTTTTACCTTTCCGCCAAAAACCGGCGCTCGAGCAATGACAGCAGTCAGCATTTCGGGAACCTTCACGTCGATACCGAAGACGGCCTTCCCGCTCGTTTTCTCCTGCGTATCCAACCGGCTGACGGGTTTGCCAATCACTTTGAATTCCCTTGGCTGCTTCATGACAATATCCTCGGGAGGCTTCATCAGAATGGCTTTTTCTGCCAGTTCTTCGTAGGAGAGTCGCCGGTGGGTCGGCTCGTGGCTGACAGAACCTTTTTCTGCCCGGCAACTCTTCGGATCGACCTTCCAGATCTCTGCCGCCGCTTGAACGAGCATCACACGAGCAGAAGCCCCTGCCTTGCGCAGCCGATCCCATTCGCTCAACACGCTGGTACTGCCACCCGTAGCCTGGATCATTCCCCATTGGGCATGGTAGTATTCCGGACCGACCGGCGCCGCCTCGATGCTTATCTTCGACCAGTCGACCTCGAGCTCTTCAGCGACGAGCATGGGCAACGAGGTATAGACCCCTTGCCCCATCTCCGACTTGCCGACGATGACCACAACCCGGCCATCGTTCCCGATTCGGATGCAAGGGTTGAGCGCAAAGAATGGTACGGGTTGCATTTCAGCCACTTTCAACATCGGGGCGCTACCGATCTCCTTTCCCTTTGCCATTATTTTTGCGGCAAGATGAATGGCCAGACGAATGCGTTGATAGGTCCCACAGCGACAGAGACTGCCGGAAACAGCGCCGTCGATGTCAACATCCGTCGGATTGGGATTCTTCTCGAGGAGAGCCACGGCATCCATGATCTGTCCTGGCTGGCAGTAACCACACTGAGGCACATCCACTGCGTTCCAGGCCTTTTTGACCGGATGATCCTCCGGGATTCCCTCGATGGTGGTCACCCGTTTTCCTTGTGCTTCTCCTGCTGGGATCTGACAGGACCGCTTAGCCTTACCACCGATATGGACGGTGCAGGCACCGCAGAGCGATTTTCCGCAGCCATACTTCGTACCCGTCAGCCCGAGATGGTCCCTGATGATCCAGAGCAGAGGAACATCCTGGCTCGCCTCGACCTCGTATTTTTCGCCGTTCACTTCGAGTGAAATCACGGATACCTCCTCAACCAGGGCTTTATACAGGGATTGACAATTTTAGATTACGCAGAAATAGGATCATTACGGAATAAGGTAGGCACTGTATTTTGGGGAGGAAAGAATTGTATAATTGCCCCTTTTTAGTAAACCCCGTTAGAAATTCCAACGGGGCGTTAAACTCACAGGAATTATTCCAACCATTAAGCACTGTACAGGGTATTATTTCTAACGGGGTAAATGGAAGGTGTGAAAAAATTGTTCCTCCTGAAAAGGGGGGGTGGGGATGTCTAGACAGACATCATTCCACTAAAATCAAGCCGAAAATATTTCTTTCCTCGTCACGGGTACGGACAACCTCAATGGGGAACCCATTGTCTCTTGCAGTCTTGAAGACATCGATGCCACATGCCTCCATCGAAGGTCTCGCTTCCATTCCGTGTTTGCACGAACCCGATAGATTGCACTCTTTGCAGAGATCACAAGGGCCGGATCCCATGCTCCAGGCCTTGTAATACCCGTCGAGAAATATTTCGATTTCGAGGCCAACAATCATTTTTTTGAAACTCCCTCCCCTTTCCCTCCTCTCCTTTCCCTTCACTAATCTTTGATGAAGCAGGATGGCCTTCTGATAGGAATCGATCACTTTACGAGTCAGGTCCGGCGTCGGCGTGCGGGGAGGACAGCAAAGGCTTGTCCCGAAACCGGGGCAGCCGTATTGGCATTTCATTCTCACCCAGTCAGCGGTGACAATGGAACCGGGGTCAATGATCTTCGCTCCCTCGACCCCCATTTCTATCGCTTTTTTGCAGAAGGACTCCACTGATTTCATTGAAACCCTCTCCTTTCCATTATTGCGAAATGACCTATTTCTGCTCTTTCGTTTCATCGAGCACGCTCATCGCGATCGTCGAATGAGCAAAAGCGCCTCCTGCCCTGAGAGCTGCAGCAACGAAAATGGCCTCGGCAATTTCCTGGTCACTCGCCCCTGCTTTTTTAGCAGCTCTGACGTGGCCCTCAATGCAGTACGGGCATTGAGTCGTATGAGCCACACCAATAGCGATGAGCTCCTTCATCTTTCTGGGAAGAGCGCTCTCCTTCTCAAAGATTTCGTTGTTGAAGTTCCTGAAAGCCCCGAACATGTCCTTCTGCGCTTTCTCGAGGTCTCTGTAATGCTTCCGACCATCAACTGGATAAAAATATTCACTCATTTGAGTCTCCTTTCTTTGAAAGCGTGATATCTAACAATCTGTCACATTTCCTTCGAATAAATCAAGATCATCGAATCGATTTCATGTTGAGCGTCCGAGGAGTGGGACTCGTGTATGAAGGGGATATCTTACATGGGGAAAAACGTCACCTTCGAAAAATTAGTAGGATGACATACCGGACATAACGCAGTTAGTCTCACAGTGACATTGACGCTGATTCCCTTACGCTGCTCTGAGAGCATCGCGTAAAACACCTAAGTAGTTCTTAATGATCAGCCGGGTACTTTCAATATCGCAAGGGATATCGCCCGCTCGCTCCACCGCTTTTTCGACCATTTCGTGGGACCACAGCCCTGGATTGTCCAGCTCAGTCGTCATTATATATAGACAAGAATTGCAGAGCTTCTCCATCTCGCTATCTCCTTTTTGAGGATTATTTTCTAATCAACCAAAAATTAGTCATTGACCTCAAAAAAGGCAAGCGCATCCGCCTTCAGAGAATTTGATAAGAAAAATCACTCTTTTTTTCCCAAGACCCCTTACGCTTGAAACCCTTTACGGGTTGTGATACGGTAAAGTTAAAATCGGGAAGAATGAATTATTTCCTCAAAGAGGGAATCATGAAAGTGATTGCATTGAATGGAAGCGCGAGGGGGAAGAAAGGGGTAACGTGGAGATTGCTGGATTCCCTTTTGAAGGGACTCTCGGAAGGAGGGGCTACCGTAAGAGATGTGCAGCTCAAGGAAATGAATATCTCCTACTGCCGGGCGTGCCTGACGTGTATGCATAAAACACCCGGTCAATGTGCTCAACGGGATGATATGGAACGGCTCTATCCGTTCCTGCGAGAGTCGGATCTCTTTGTGATGGGTACGCCCGTGTATACAGACAATATGAGCGCCCAGATGAAAACCGTCATGGACCGCTGCATCTGCGGTATGGATCCATTTTCGCGGCTTGACGCTGCAAACCGGGTGAGGCACCCCTACAGTTGGACCATGCCTTCAAAATTCTTCCTCGTCTCAACGTCGGGATTCCCGGAGATGGAAAGTTTCATGCCCCTGATTATGACGTTCAGAGCCCAGGCAGCGAACTTCGGTTGCGAACCCATCGGGGAAATCTGCGTTCCCGGCTCAATCGCTTTACAAGTGGCGCCGCAACTTCTCGAACCTCGCCTCGATATGATTCAACGGGCCGGAAAAATGCTTGCCCTCGTTGGGAAAGTAGAGCCAACCCTTTTGGAAGAGATCAGCAGACCGATAGTGACTGGAGAACAATACCTGGAAATCTCGGCGAAATACGAAGCCTGGGCTAGAAAGAGCCGAGGACAGAGTGCATAGTCTCCTGCTCGACAGATGAGCTAATTATGAGGTAGGTTCTAAAACGACTTGTTCGTAATTGCTTTCGATACCTGCTTCCCCTCTTTACGCTGCTTTCAAACGGAAACCAAGTACCTGGCTTCGAAGACAAAAACAATTTTCCCCTTGACTTTCCATAAAATTGAAAGTATTTTCTAATCGTCGTTTTCCGCTCGATCCTTATTAACGGGTTAACCAAGCCTCTAATTTTCGGGAGTGTCGTATGAAGAGGTGCTTCCGGAAGGTGCCAATATCAAGCCTCCAAAGGGTTGCCTAATCCTTTGGAGGTTCTTCCTGATTTAATTTCTTGCCCCAGCCTCACGGAATAAGATCAGATAGTTATCTTCTCTTAGTCGCGTATTTGAATTCCTGCTGTCAGAAAACACAAACAGACGTAGGCTGCGGGAGAGGTGAAACTTTCGTCGGAATTTTGGGGTACTGGGCAGCAATACGAAGTGAATTGATTGAGTCAGGAGGGATGAGCCATGGATTTTTCGGATCAGGTCAAAGACCTTGCTGGCCATCAGGTTTCCAGGATCATTGTCGAACTCTTAAGAAGGGTCTCTGATGAAAGATTGGTCCAATTGACCTATCTGGGCGAGCAATTAACTTCAGATTATGAGCTTCTGGGCGCCATCAGAGCCGTAAGGGCGATGCTTCAGAATCCAGCCCATCCCGCCAAAAAACTGTTTCGCGGGGTGCTGGAATACCTGCCTCCAAGGAACCGGACGATCATCTTCAATACCCTCTTTAACAACGCTTGGTTCATCGGAAACAAGAAAAGGGATCAATTTGAAAAAGAGCACGGGTTTCGACCGCCTTTTGTCATGATCCTAAGTCCGACCTGGCGTTGCAATCTAAGATGTTTTGGCTGCTATACCTTAGGCTATCAAAGACATTCTGGATTACCCTATGATCTCGTCAAGCGAATTCTGAGAGAGTGTACAGATCTCGGGCTCCACTTCGTCACGCTTCTTGGCGGAGAGCCATTGATGTACTCTCCTCTCTTACAGATGATTGAGGAACATCCGCAGATCTTTTTCCAGGTCTACACAAATGGGACATTGATGACAAAAGAGAAAGCCAAGAGGATCAGGGATCTTGGAAACGCTATGGTCGTGGTGAGTTGCGAGGGTTACGAGGAAGAAACGGACCGCTGGAGAGGACCGGGGGTCTTCAAGAAGATCATGGAGGCAATGGACCACCTGAAAGACGCAAATGTCCTGTTCGGTTCTTCTGCGACGGTGACAAGGAATAATGTCCGGGTGGTTTCGTCAGAGGAGTGGATTGATTTCCTTCTGAAGAAGGGGATTATCGCCCAGATGTACTTCCTTTACCTTCCCGTCAATGGCCAAGGCGATATCAACCTGATGGTCACCCCCGAGCAGCGCGACTACCTCCGAAAACAGGTCATGCATTTCAGGAGAACCAAGTCCTTGTTCGTTCTTGATTTCTGGAACGATGGGCCCCACGTCCGGGGATGCATCGCTGGCGGAAGAAGGTACTTTCACATCAACGCAAACGGAGATGTGGAGCCTTGTGTGTACACGCATGTTGCCGTGCATAACATCAAAGACGTCTCATTGGCTGAGGCCTTGGACAGTCCTCTCTTCAGGGCGATTCGGAAGAGGCAGCCCCATAACGAGAACCATCTGAGGCCCTGCATGATCATTGATAATCCCCATATCTATCGGGAGATTATTGATGAGACAAAGCCCTATTTTACCCACCATGGCGCCGAGGAGATCGTGACGAAGATGAAAGAAGATCTCGATCGTTACGCAGCACAATTTGGCATTTTGGCTGACAAAGTCTGGAAAGAGGAATATCTCAAGGAGCCAAGTGTTACCGCCCATTGTGCGCCGTCAAGCATCGGAGTTTCCATGTCTATGAAATCGACATTCCGAGGGTGAAAATTGGCTGTCACCTACCTTAGAATCATCTCCCTAGAGATTTTGGACATCGGTTACGGCAAACCAGTTACCGTTTCTCACAAAATCATTCCTTCGGAGGTCGCATCGAAAGTTAGCATTTGTGATCTCATCCTTCTTTCCGAGGAGTACTGCCCGTAAGAGCGCTTCCAAACTTTCTTCCTTCAATGCGATTTTCCAAACGGAAATCGCCAAAGTAAATTCATTCAGGTAATAACGCGCCCTTCGGAGAGAAGGTATGGTATAATGATTTTTGGAAGGTGTGCCGCAAAGAGAGTCTTTTCTCTAAAAGGGAGGTGATTTTATGCCAATCTATCTGATGCTCACCACCCTAACCGATGAAGGGCGGAAGACAGTAAAAGAGAAACCAAGCAGGATCAAACAAGTTAACAAGGAAGTGGAGAAGATGGGGGTCAAGATTCTTAGCCAGTACGCTCTCCTGGGTGTTTATGACTTCGTGAACATCCTGGAAGCTCCTGATAACCAGACAATAGCCAGAGTGGCGTTGGAATTGGGTTCCAGAGGGGCTTTGAATACGACAACACTTGCGGCCCTATCCGTTGATGAATTTATCAGCGCGCTGAAAAAGAAAAAATAGATGAAGAACCGTACGCATGTCTCTTCATCTGTTTTCGGCACACCTTCCAACTACGCATCGTATCTCCACTCCTTAATTTTTCCTTCATCTTCCTGCGAATCTATTCACGCATGCCAACCGGAAGAGACCCGTGGAATTTATGTATCATTGCAGTACCAAGTGGGCTATATTTCTTTTAAGCTTGAGGGATTGGTTGGAAAGGGCCGAAGGTCGTCCCTATCCTTACGATCTCAAAATCCATGTTGGCGATT
This sequence comes from Thermodesulfobacteriota bacterium, assembly GCA_035625415.1. Taxonomy (GTDB): domain Bacteria; phylum Desulfobacterota; class BSN033; order BSN033; family UBA1163; genus UBA1163. Next base: position 24,522 of record DASPPQ010000255.1, on the reverse strand, counting down.
AAACGTTTACGGACACCTCTTATTTCCTGCAACTTCCTCTTCCCTTAAATACGGAAGAGGTATATATCACAACAGCGAGTTCACAATGGGGACAGACTGCTATTCAAAGTTTGGACAGGCGTAGATGAAGCCCGAGTATTTAAAGCTCTTAATAAATTTATATCCACCCTATTGGGGGACAGGAATTACCGTCAGGAGCATTTCTCCGGATTATAGAGAAATATGCGTACAGATGAAAATGAGGTGGTACAACCGTAACTATGTCAATACCCATTTCGGAGGGTCCTTATATGCGATGACCGATCCTTTCTTTATGCTCATGTTGATACACATTTTAGGAAATGAGTTTGTTGTTTGGGATAAGGCAGCCCATATTGATTTCATTAAACCAGATCGAGGAACGGTCTTCGCGAGATTTGTGATCCAAGAAGAGCAGATCGAAGCAATCCTTAAGAACACCTCGGGTGGTCAAAAATATTTTCCTGAGTTTACGGTTGCTATTGAGAATGAGGCAGGAGAGAAAGTGGCGCAAGTGGTAAAAACTCTTTATATAAAGAAAAAGGTTTAAAATAATAATTTGAAAAATTGCATCACCTTCTGGTGCAAAGGGTGCATGAATCTTGCGCGCCCTTGAGCCGGGCGTGATCCTTTATTCAAATCGACCAAGAGATGAAACTCTATCTGATACAGCATGGGGAGGCAAAATCGGAGGCGGAAGACCCGGAGCGGTCTTTGACGGATCAGGGGAGGAAAGAGGTCGAGCGGGTGGCCCAGGTGGCTAACCGGTTCAGGCTTTATCCGTCAAAGATTTATCACAGCGGAAAACTCAGGGCCATGCAGACGGCCGAGATCCTGGCGAATGCTTTGAGAAGCCCTATGGAAACCACGCAGGGACTCAATCCCAATGATGATGTCCGGGACTGGGCGGACCGGGTATGCCGGGTGAAGGAAGACCTCCTCATTGTAGGCCATCTTCCTTTTCTTGAAAAGCTCGCCTCTCTTCTCGTTACGGGCGACGAAAGTGTCCACCCTGTCCTTTTCCGGTACGGGGCGATTGTTTGCCTTGAGCAGAAAGTGAGCGGGAGATGGGGCGTCAGGTGGATCATGACCCCTGAAATGGCCGAATCGTTTGGCCTGTAAAGTAGCCCATCTGGTCTTTTATCTTTCCTGCGGCGGTTTCGTAGACAAGAGATCGGTCACTGGACTTTAAACCTTTGATATCAGCCTTTTCGCTACGGAAAATTAATCCGCCGAGTTCTAAAATACTGGATTCTTGATCGTAAAATACAGGACTCAATCTATGTTTTCTCTCTTCCGGCTTAGTATAAAATGGAATCTCTTGCAGAGCGTATTTCTGGAAGTGAACTCCAGGGAGAGAAGAGATCCGCAGGAGGGAACATGCGAAAAATGGAGTCGGACTCTGAAATGATTTATCGCGTTCTCGGCGGCACAGGAGAAAGGGTTTCGGCCATTGGAGTGGGAGGCTACCATCTGGGAGCAGCGAAGGTTGATGAGAAGCTCAGCATTCGCATCGTTCGCACCGCGATAGATCGCGGCATTAACTTTCTCGATAACTGTTGGGATTACAACGAAGGGGCCAGTGAGATTCGGATGGGTAAAGCACTACGCGACGGCTATCGGGACAAAGTCCTCCTCATGACAAAGATCGACGGCCGGTCGAAAAAAGAGGCAGAAAGGCAGCTTAACGAATCGCTGCGGCGCCTCCGGGTGGATCATATCGATCTCGTCCAGCACCATGAGGTTCTCCGGTACGAAGACCCGCACAGGATTTTCGGCGAAGAAGGGGCGAATACGGCGCTGGTGGAAGCGCGCAAGGCAGGAAAACTCCGCTACATCGGGTTTACGGGGCATAAGGACCCGCGCATCCATCTTTACATGCTTGAAGTCGCGGCGAAGCATACCTTCAAGTTCGATGCGGTCCAAATGCCGCTCAACGTCATGGATGCCCACTACCGAAGCTTCGAAAAAGAGGTCTTGCCGGAGCTGGTCATGCAGAACATTGGCGTTCTTGGAATGAAGAGCATGGCGAACGGTATTCTCCTGAAGTCGAAGACCGTGACCCCTTTGGAATGCCTGCACTATGCGCTCAATCTGCCCACATCGGTCGTGATCACTGGAATCGACAGCATGAAAATACTCGATCAAGCCTTCGAGGCGGTGTGTACGTTTCGCCCCATGAGTGACCGGGAGAGGGGATCTTTGCTGGCCAAGACTTTGAAGGTTGCTATAAGCGGTGAGTTTGAGCCCTTCAAGACAACTTCCATCTTCGATGGTACAGCCCGGAACCCGGAGTGGCTGGGAGAAGAGTCGCAGCGAGTACAACAACTAATGACACGATAGACCCCACTTGTTGCGCTCTTTCCTACGGAGTCTGCTGCGGCAATCCTTCCGTAAGGGTTGACATTCCATTCATCCGTTGCTATCCTCGCTTCTAAGCTGATGGAATCGAGGACATGAAGATGCCGGAGAGGGATCCCATTGACCTGATCAGAGACCAGTTAAGCAGAGTAGAGGAGATGGCAGGCCTTCACATGGATCATGAGAATTTTAAGCATTGGCACTCTGAAATCAAAACGATTCTCGAAAAGGTCTTCGGTTCCAAGTCGATCCATTATCAGAACTTCCTAGCCTTACGATTTCGAGAGATGAGCGTCAAGGCCTTTGCTTCGGCTGAAATCGATAAGATCAATGCGGCCCGGTATAGAAAGGATGTTGAGAACGTGAAAAACATCCTCCAGTCGGTGATCAAAGAATTGACGCTGGATCGAACTCTCTTCAAAAAAATCCAGACCACGCCCAAGACCGTGGAGGTGACTTTCAAGGGAGAATATTTCATCTCTTCCGGAATCGAGGAATCCGATATCATCGAAGCGATCAAGAACGCCTTCGAAGGAAGCGGGCTGAATCCGATTTCTGGTACGGAAGCTCCGCGAAAGGAAAAACCCCTGCTCCAGCGAATCGATCAGATCAGGCGCGCCAAATTCGGAATCTACGATCTCTCGAACCCGGAAGGACAGGACACCCTCCTCGAACTGGGAGCAGCCCTCGGGTTAGGGAAAGAGGTGATGATCATTTGTAGAAAAGGCTCTTCTCTTCCGGAGGCGCTGAAACCGCTGAATCGAATCGAATATGAGAATGTTTCTGATCTTACAGAGAGACTAAGGAAGAGATCTCATTACGGATGAGGGACGTCAAAACGGTCCATGGTCAGAAGAGTGATTACGACCGCTCAAAAATCGCTACAATGCCCAGCCCGCCCCCGCCACAGATTGTTTCCAGACCGTAACGGGCGTTGCGCCTTTTCATCTCGTGAAGAAGTGTGACGAGCACTCTCGTACCCGTGCAGGCAATAGGATGGCCGAGGGAAATACCGGATCCGTTGACATTGACCCTTGGATAATCCTTCTCCGTGAGGCCCATCATCTTTAGGTCTGCCAGGACCTGCGCTGCAAAGGCTTCCTGAATCTCTATCAGGTCCATCTGGCTCAGGTCCAACCCGGATTTCTTCAACGCCTTTTCCACGGCCTTTGGGACAGTGAGATAGGTGCGCGTTGGGTCCGCACCCGCAACGGCAAAGGCATTCACATACGCCATTGGCTTCACTCCGAGTCTTTTGGCGGTTTCTTCCGAAGTGATGACGCAGGCCGCAGCCCCATCATTCTCTGTGGATGAATTGCCGGCCGTACAGACACCTCCGAGCACAGGCTTGAGCTTGGCGAGTTGTTCCAGCGCGGTATCCGCCCTCGGGTTTTCATCCCGATCCACCATCATCTCGCCCCCCTTGGGATTTGGGACAGGCACAGGAATAATCTCCGCCCTGAATTTTCCAGACTCAATGGCTGCACAGGCCTTTTTATGGCTCTCGAAGGCCCATCGGTCACAGTCCTCACGTCGGATGGACTCCTCTTTGGCAGCCGTCTCCGCCCAGGACATCATGGAAGGCAGTATTCCATATCTTTCTTCGGGCTGGGACATCACCCGCGCCCGCTGGATTCGATCGTAGAAAGGAATGCCCCATATCGAAAGGTCCCCATGCCCCCGGGGCATGCCCTTCTTGCCTCCGATTCCCCACTTGATATCACCGGGCACATAAAACTCGGCAGTGCTCATGCTTTCCGCACCACCCGCCACGATGATCTCGGCATTGTCGGATTGAATCTTCATCGCCGCAAAACAGATCACGTCGAGTCCGGTGCAGCAGCGGCGGTCCAAAGTGACTCCGGGAATTGTGTCTGGCCAGCCCGCCTTGAGAACGGACATACGAGCAACGTTGACATATTCCCCGCTCTGGTAGGATTGGCCCAAGATGACCTCGTCCACTTGGCCCGGGTTTACTCCGGCCCTTTTTACAGCTTCCTTCAGGACCAAGGCGCCCAAATCAAAAGCAGGTACTTCTTTCAAAGCTCCCATGTACCTTCCGACCGGCGTCCTCACTCCGCTAATGATGACGACCTTCTTCAACGCCCTCTCCTTTCTCCCGTCCCACATGCTTTTGTCTTGCCGGTGATCATCAACACTCTTCGAACCATCACAGCACAGCACCTGATTACATATACCTGTACTTCATACTTTACTGCAGTGCTTTTGTCAACTCAATCCCGGGCCGGAGTTCCCCGATTCAGGGCCGAACGTAACGATAAGGGAAGAGAAGCATCTTGACAGGACCGCCAAAGTATGTTTACTTGTTAAAGTTATAAAACCTACCGAAAGAGATCCAATTAAGAACCCTTAGAATCGGAGGAAGGCCAATTTGTGAATGGTCCTCTGTCTAATCATTCCATCCCCCTCCAATCATCGCTGCTTCAAGTAAAAAATCTTTCCCGGGCCTTTGGCGGACTGCAGGCTCTCTCCCGGGTCTCGTTTGAGGTTGGGCGTGGAGAGATCGTCGGCGTGATCGGACCAAACGGCGCGGGAAAAACGACCCTCTTTGCAGCTCTCAGCGGTTTCCTCGCCCCTTCTCATGGAGAAATAAGATTCATGGAAACGTCGATTGCCGGAATGCGGCCGGACCGATTGTGCCATCTCGGGATCGCCCGCACTTTTCAGGTGGCCCGGCCATTTCTAGAAATGACTGTTTTTGAAAACGTGAAGGCCGCATCGGTCTTCGGAAAGCCGAACCGCCGTTCTGCTGGCGAAACAAATCAAGAGGTCCATGAGATCCTCGAAAGAACTGGCATCGCCCCTCTTGCCGATCATGCGGCCCATTCCCTGAGCCTGCCAGAGCGGAAGCGGCTGGAAGTCGCACGGACCCTGGCCACCCATCCCAAACTTCTTCTTCTCGACGAAGTCCTTGCGGGGCTTAACCCCCGGGAAGTGGAGGAAGCCATTCCCTTCATTCGCTCTCTCAATACGGAGAGAAAGATCAGCATTCTCATGGTCGAGCATAACCTTCGGGTCATTATGGGAATTTGCCGTCGCATCCTGGTACTCAATTTCGGGCAACTCATCTTTGACGGTATCCCGGAGGAGGCGGTGGAGAGCCCGGAGGTGATCAGCGCCTACTTAGGGGAGAAGGAAAATGCTTAGGGTGCAGGATCTATCGGTCGGGTACGGAGATGCGCACGTCCTTGGAAATATCTCCTTCCAGGTCCGCCAAGGAGAGATGACCTGCGTCCTAGGTCCAAATGGTGCCGGAAAAACGACCCTCCTCCGCTCGATCATAGGACTGCTCCCTCCTTGCTCCGGCAAGGTGTGGCTCAGCGGCGAAGAGATCCAGCGGAAGAAATCACATCAAATCGTCAGCCTGGGAATGACGATGATCCCGGAAGGCCGGCGCCTATGGCCGCCGTTCTCCGTCCAAGAGAATTTGGAAATGGGTGCTTACAGGGTTTCGGAAAGGGAAACCATCGAAAAACGACTGGCCTGGGTTTTCTCGCTCTTTCCCCATCTTGCCGACCGAAAGAATCAGCTTTGCGGAACCCTCTCGGGAGGAGAGCAGCAGATGGTCGCCATCGGCCGCGGATTGATGGCACTGCCAAAATTGTTGCTGATGGATGAGCCCTCCCTGGGCCTCGCTCCATTGATCATTCGCGAAATGTTCGAGGCGATCAAAAAGATTGTCGTGTTCGGGACCACCGTTTTACTCGTGGAGCAAAACACTCAAGCCGCCCTTTCGGCAGCCCATTATGGATATGTGCTGGAAAGGGGGGCGATCGTACTGGAAGGGGAGGCGACTTTTCTTCGAGAAAACCCCCACATCAAACATGCCTATCTCGGCCTTTAGGCCCGGAATGAAAAGCGCAAGCTTACCAATACAGAAAGGAGAAAGAAAATGAGACGATGGATGACGAGCAAGGTTTGGTGTGTAGGTTTAGTCATTGGATTTTGGTTGGGGACCGGCTGGGCCGCACCCGTGATCAAATTGGGTGCCCACGCTCCCCAGACGGGAAGCCTGGCCAAACACGGAATAGAACAGATCAAAGGGATCCGTGTGGGAGCAGAGGAGTTTGAAAAAAAACATAAGATCAAGGTCGATTTACGTGTCTACGATGATGAGAGCGATCCCCAGAAGGCGGTCGCCGCAGTAGAAAAGCTGGCGGGTGTGGATAAGGTGAATGCCATCGTTGGAGGATACGGGTCCAACCTGGTCGGACCGGCTTCGGAGGCCGCGGAGCGCTATGATACACCCTATATGACGACCGGCGCGGTCGACACCAAGCTGTCCGCCAAAAAATTCAAGAACTTCTTTCGCCTGAATTATATGCCGGGATATGCCGCTGCGCAGTCAGGAGCCATCAAAGAACTCTTTGCAGCCAAGAAGGTCGGGGTTCTTTACAACAGCCTGTCCGCAACGACGGAGATTGCCGAAGTGGTGAGGGACCAGTTAGTGAAAGCAGGGGTTGAAGTCCCGGTATTCGAAAAGTTCGAAAAGGGGACGACGAATTACAAGCCGATCTTGCTCAAGGTCAAGGATGCCGGCTGTGATGTCCTTCTGGTGGAAGGATACTTCACCGATTACGTGGGTACGATCAAGGATGCCAAGATCCTCAATCTGCCGGTGAAGGCATACATGGGAGCATGGGGGATCGGCACCCCGGATTTTGTTCGAGAGATGGGACCCATGAGCGAGTACATCTATGGCACATCGATCTGGGAAATGGGCACCGCGCCCAAACAGGCCAAGGCAGAGGAGGCGGAGTTTGTGGCCGTCTATAAGGCCAAATATAAGGAGGAGCCTTCCTACATCGCGATGCTCGGCTACCTTTCCGCCAAATACATGCTCGACGCCATTGTCCAGGGCGGGGGTAAATCGGGAAGTTATACTCCGGAAAAGACCAGGAACGTCCTTCGGGCGATGGATCTCGTGGGCCCCATTGGACGTGTGGCATTCGACGACAAAGGGGAGCCCAAGTTTTTTACGGCGGTCCTGTTCCAGACACAAAAAGGAGATCAAGTCGTCGTCTATCCCAAAGATAGGGCCATGGGGAAGATCCAGTACCCTGCCGTACCCTGGGGTGGGAAATAACGCCCGTAAGGAAAGAGGCTGAAGGCAAATAGGTCGGAACATTGATCTCCACAACGACCATCATCCAATCCATCCTGTCCGGTATGCTTGAGGGGGTAAACTATGCCCTTTACTCCTTGGGGCTCGCTTTCGTCTTCGGTATTATGCGGATCATCAATATGGCCCATGGAGAGTTCCTCGTGCTCGCGGGCTATATCGCTTATTGGCTGCTAGTCAAGTGGGGGCTGAACCCGCTTCTCTCCCTTCCGGTCGCAGCAGCATTTGCAGCCGGAGCCTCTTTTCTGACTTACCGCATTTTTTTGCAGAGGATCCGTGCCACAGCGGAACTCAACACCCTTATTCTGACCTTCGGCATCGGAATCTTTCTTTCCAACCTTTTTCTCCAGCTTTGGACAGCGGACCTCCGCAATATCGGTGTGGATTGGATGGAGAGCCCATTGAGGTTTATCGGGATTTATATCAGCCTGGGAGAAATCGTCACCTTTGGGCTTTCTTTCGCCGGAGTTCTGGCTCTCCATTTTTTTCTGCGCCGCACCAAGGTAGGTAAGGCCATCCGCATTACGGCGATCGATCGCGATGCGGCTTCTTTGGCCGGCATCAATGTCGAAAGAATTGACCTTCTCGCCTTCAGCGTCGGAGGGCTGCTTGCCGGTCTGGGAGGCCCGCTGCTCGGGATGCTATCATTTGTCAGCCCAGGAACGGGGATTGGAATTACGGTCAAGGCCTTCATCCTAACGGTTCTGGCTGGCGTCGGCTCCATTCCAGGATTGATTGCAGCAGGGATGATTCTCGGCATAGGGGAGGCGATGACAGTGACCTTTGTCAGCTCTTCCTACAGAGAACTGTTCGGGTTCGTGCTCTTCCTGTTCATTCTTCTCGTGCGTCCCTCAGGGCTATTCGGAAAAAAGATTTAGATGAAATTTTATCGCTCATTGCGCTCCTCCGAGAAACTGATTGCCGCCGTCACATTCGCTCTCGTTCTCTGCCTTCCCTTCCTTCTCTCCTTCAACCCCTACTACCTGAGCATCTTTGTTTCGGCTCTGATCCTTGGGTCCGTCTCTCTGGCCTGGAATTTTCTCGCTGGAGGGTGCGGGCAGGTTTCGTTCGGACATGCGGCTTTCTTCGGAATCGGCGCCTATGCTTCAGCTCTCCTTGTGATGAAGTCGGGTTGGAACCCTTTCTTAGCCATGATCGCTGCTGCGGTCATCGGAGTGCTGGGAGCGCTAATCATCGGTATTCCTGCTTTTCGACTGCGCGGCCCCTATTTTGCTTTATCGATCCTCGGCTTCGCCGAGGTGATGAAGCTTCTGACCTTAAATCTCACGGATCTGACCGAAGGCTCTAAAGGGATCTACAACATCTCCTCTTTGCCGTCTGTCAATTTAGGGGGAATGACTTTTGAGTTCTATATTTCGAGGACGACCAATTACTACTTCGGCGCTCTCTTGATGTTTGCCATTTATCTGGTGATCTATTTTTTTCGACGCTCGAATACGGGATTAGCGATGTCTGCCGTGCGGGGGGATGAAGAAACTGCTGCCGGAATCGGCGTGCCTGTTTTCCGGACCAAGGTCACAGCGCTTATTGTCTCGGCTTTTTGTACCGCTTTAATGGGAGCCTTTTATGCCCACTACATCCGTTTCCTCAATCCGGATTCGGCTTTCGATGGATATTGGTCCGTCATGCCGATTGTGGGATCCTTGTTTGGAGGCATCGGGACGTTAATCGGTCCCAGCATTGGGGCCCTGGTCATCACCGCCCTCGATGAGTTTGTCTTTAAGAGGTTCTTCGAGACTGGACATAAACTCTTTTTTGGACTACTCTTAGCCACGGTCATTGTGTGGACGCCAGTGGGCCTGTTGGGCAAGTGGATGAAAAAGAAATAGGGAGAAAAGGAGACTGAATTTGATCGGCTCTGCAGTCAAGGTACCTTCGGAATCTCTGACGTTCCCTCTTCGGAAAGCGGCGCAGCTCTACCCGAAAAAGGTGGCTGTGATCGAGCCCGAGGCAGGCGGGAAGGAAACCACCTACCAATGGCTGGAAGAAAAATCTTCGGTTCTTGCCGCCTCCCTGGCAGGCATGGGAGTGGAACCGGGAGACCGTGTCGCCGTCTGGATGAAGAACAGCCTGGGATACATCCTCTCCTTTTACGGGATTTTGAAAGCAAGCGGCATCGTTGTCCCAGTAAGCACCCATTACGGAGAACGGGAGGTTCTCCACCAATTAAGAGAAACAAAAGTCAAGGGCATCATCACTTCAGACAGCCTTTATGCCCAGATGAGAAACCTCGTTGCTGAAGTTGACGGTCTACGATTCGTGGTCCTGGAGGGGCAAGCCCTGAACCATGCCGGTACAGGGCAAGGGGAACTGCCTGCGGACACGATTCCTTTTTCGTCGCTCCTCATGGGATCGGATCGATTGGACCGCTCCATTGGAATGGACCCAGAGGAGACAATCGCCGTACTCCCATTTTCGAGCGGGACGACCGGCCTTCCTAAAGGAGTGATGCTGACTCACTTCAATCTCCTGAGCGATCTCTACCAGGTGGTTCAGGTCCATGAAGTTTCGGAAACAGATATCATGATCAACCAATTGCCTTTCTTTCATATTTACGGGATGACCGTCCTGATGGGAACATCGATCATGGCCGGTGCAACGCAGGTGGTGGCCAGCCAATTCCGGCCCGTGGATCGATTTCTCTTTCTCTTCGAAACCTACCGGCCCACTCTTTTTTTCACCGTTCCATTGATCATCCAGGAATTCTGCCACCATCCAAAGGTTCCGACCATGGACTGGAGCCGTCTCCGGTACGTCAACGCAGGCGGAGCGATCCTCTCCTCCGAGGTGCAGCAGAGGTTTACGAAGATCACAGGTGTCCCCGTTATGGTAGGGTACGGTCTTACCGAATCTTCACCGACCACCCACGTCACCCCCATTCGAAAAATCAAGCCGGGGTCCATCGGGCTACCACTCTCTTTGACCGAAGATCGAATCGTTGACCCTGAAACGAGGACTGAATTGCAGACACGCGAAGTCGGAGAACTCTGGATCAGGGGGCCGCAAGTAATGAAGGGATATTACAACAATCCGGAAGCAACCGCTCAAACAGTGGTAGACGGATGGCTTCGGACAGGTGATCTCGCCTGGAAGGATGAGGAAGGATATGTTTTCATCGTCGACCGCCTCAAAGAGGTGATCAAATGCAAGGGATTACAGGTGGCCCCTGCCGAGATCGAGCACATCCTGGTCGGCCATCCGGATATAAAGGATGCGGCCGTGGTTGGCGAGCCCCATCCGGAATACGGTGAAGTTCCTGTGGCCTATGTGGTGCTGCGGGATAAGGCCAGCCTTTCGTCGGAGGCGATCATCGAATACGCGGCGCAGGGGCTGGCCAAGTACAAACGATTGGCCAGGGTGGTGCCTACGGACATGATTCCCCGTAGCGCCTCCGGTAAGATATTGCGGCGGCTTCTGAAGAACTCACCGCCGGCCTGAGCAAAGATAACGCTCTGGCGCGGTCCAAACGGAAAGGAATACGACCGCATCCTCTTTAAACCTGACCTTCAGGGTTCCTCGTCGTTCTCTCGGATCAAATCGTTCTCTTTGTGTAGCCATTTTTCCCAAGAAAGCAAGAGGGTTTCATATCACTCGTAAAGACCTCGTCGAAACCGGAGTATAATCTTGTATTGGTTCAAAAAATAGGTTAAGGAACGTCTCGAAAATGCCCATCACAATTTTTTATCCAGCGGCAATCGCTCGTGGATAAGACTGGAGGAGGAAATGGCCATCGAAAAAGTTTTTATCGTCGGCTCCGGACTGATGGGGAGCGGAATTGCCCTGGTATGCACTCAGGTTGGAATTCAGGTTTTCATGAGACGAAAAGTGAAAGCCGGAGAGCTCGGACGAAAGACCGGCCGCGGATGGTATGCGTACAACCCGGATGGGAGCCCGAAGAAAGAATAGCTGCGAGCGGTCGGATTTCAAGAATCCCTGTTTGTCCTGAAAACTTGAGCTAAAAGAGGGGGCTTTGATGACTTATAAGAATTGGATTTTCGAAAGGGACGGAAAAATCGGCATCATTAAGATGAACCGGCCTGACGTCAGGAACTCCCTGAACTGGGAGACCTGGATGGAGTTCGAGGACATCCTGAAGCGACTACAGGAGGAACCCGATCTCAGGGTGGGCATCATCACCGGTATCGGCGACGAGGCATTCATCGCCGGAGCAGACCTTCGTATGCTCAAGGATCGGACTCCTCAGGACGCGATCGACGCGTCAAGAAAAGCGAACGAGATCCTTCTCTTTATGGAAGCGATGAAGGAACCGATGATCGCTGCCATCAACGGCTGGGCCTTGGGAGGGGGCTGCGAAATCGCTTTGGCCTGCGATATCCGAATCGCCAGCGAGAAGGCCCAGATCGGCCAAACCGAGGTCCGGGTGGGAATTATGCCGGGGTATGGGGGAAATGTCCGCTTGATGCGTCTGATCGGCTCGGGACGGGCGAAGGAGATGATTTTTACAGGAAGGGTTGTCAATGCGCAGGAGGCAGAGAGGATCGGCCTCGTGAATCGCGTCGTCCCCCACGAACGACTGATGGAGGAAGCCGTGGCACTGGCGAAACAGATCGCCGCCGGACCCGCGTCGATCCATTTTGCAAAACAATCGATGTTTCAGGCAGCGCAGCACCCCTTCAAAGAGGCGCTGAAACAAGATTCGGAAATCTACGGAGAGGTTTACAAGACCAAGGATTTTAAAGAAGGGGTGACCGCTTTTTTGGAGAAGAGAAAACCGGTCTTTAAAAATCAGTAATACTTTAGTGCTTTGCAAAATTAGCCTGTAACCGTCGCTTAGAAATATTAAACCAGTTTTAAAGAGGAAACCATTTACTGAGAAACGGGTGAAAAAATGAAGAAACCGTTAAAACCAGAAGCAGGCCCGCACGGATGGTTCTCTTGGAGAACTTCAGAGCGGAACCTCTTACGGATAGCTTTGGGCGGTGTCATCGTAATATCATCATAGGCTTGCTGCCGCGAATGGTAGCGCACCTATGATGCTACGCATTCTGAAGTTCGGAAAGAGAACCATCCTGAAAGGGCCGACGACAAACGAGGACCGATAAGGAGGATACAGGGACCATGTTTTATGAACTGAATGACGACCAGAAAGCATTCCGGAAAAAGGTCCGAGAAATCTACGAGAGAGAGGTCACCCCTCTGGTCGAGGAGTCCGAACGAAAAGAGGCCTTTCCGGTCCAACTCTTTCCGATCCTGGGCGGAGAGCATCTTCTCTGCCTGCGGTGTCCCAAGAAATATGGGGGCCCCGGTTTGGATAAGATTTCCGAGTGCATCACCGTAGAGGAATTGAACCGGATCTGCGTGGGTATCGGCGCGAGCATCATGGTTCAGGGAGGACTCGCCACGGATCCCATTCTCCATTTTGGCTCTGAAGAGCTCAAGCGGAAATACCTCTCTCCAGCTGTGCGGGGGGAGAAGATCGGCGCTTTTGCCCTGACAGAGCCGAACGCCGGATCGGATGCCTCGGGAATTCGGACGACGGCGGTAAAACATGGTGAGGGTTACCGGCTCAATGGCCCAAAGACCTTCATCACGAACGGAACGATCTGTGATTTCGCAACCGTCGCTGCCTACACCGATCCAGCCAGGCGGGGGAAAGGAATCAATCTTTTTGTCGTGGAGCGCCAAGATCCGGGATTTTCTGTAACGAAGAAATTAAGGAAATTGGGAAACCATTCAGCAGATACGGCCGAGCTGGCGTTTGACGACTGTTATGTTCCGAAAGAGAGGATGCTCGGAGAACAACAAGGAGGCGGATTGGAGCAGTTGGAAGAAACCCTCAAATCAGGAAGGTTGACCTACGGGGCCCGAAGCACGGGAGTGGGACAGGCGGCTTTCGACGCCATCCTCTCCTATGTCAAAAAAACCCAGAGACACAGCCAGCCGCTCTCCAAATCACAGGCGATTCGATTCGTCTTGGCGGAGATGGCCATGTCACTCGAGGCCATCCGCTACATGACGTATCGAGGCGCCTGGCTTTTTGACCAGGGCATGGCCACGATGAAAGATGCTTCCATCGTGAAACTCTTCTGTAGTGAAACCGTTCAGGGTATCGTTCAAAAGGCAATGGCCATCCAGAAGGAAGCCGGGCTGATGATGGACAACCCGGTCCAGAGATTCCTCCGCGACGGGAGACTGAACAAGATTCCGGAGGGGACTTCGGAAGTCCAGCATCTGGTCATCGCCGGCGGATTGGGACTATAGGAGGAGAGAATGAATTTTGAACTTTCCGATGAACAAAAAGATATTCAGAAGGCAGCCAGAGAGTTTGCCCAAGGAGAGTTTGATCCGGATCTGGCATTGGAGTTGGATGAGAATGGAAAATTTCCAGAATCGCTATGGAAGAAGGCCGCTCAGTTAGGATTCATCGGGATGCATTATCCCGAGGAACTCGGCGGGCAGGGACTGGGCCTCTTCGAGAATCTTCTGGTCATTGAAGCTTTTTGCAGGGTGGACTCAGGCGTGGGGAGCGCCCTGAGCACTGTGGACTTGGGCTCCGAGGTCATTCTGAAATTCGGTTCTCAAGGACAGAAGAAAGAGTTCCTTGTCCCTCTGATCAAAGGAGAGAAGCGGATGGGTGTTGCCTTTGCCGAATCGGAGGACGGAAACGATTTCTCCTCTTTCTCTACCGTTTCGGAGAGGAGGGGAGAGGAATACTCCCTCCGAGGGGAAAAACGATTTGTGCTCAATGCCGCTCTGGCAGATTCCTTCCTCACCTTGTGCAGGGAACCCAAAGAAGGGTGGACGACGTTGATCGTAGATCGAGCAAGGGATGGTATCGAAGTCCATCCGATTGAAAAGATGGGATTGAAAATGATTTCTTTCGGCGATCTCCTTTTCAAAGGGGTCCATGTCTCCCTTGTCAACCGGATCGGACGCGAAGGGGAAGGCATGGCACACGTTCATCATTGCCGTCAGGCGATAGGACTCCGAAGCGCCGCTCAGGCCCTGGGCACCGCCGAGGGGGCTTTCGACCGGGCGATGGTCCACGCCAAACAGAGGGAGCAATTTGGCAGAAGACTTTCGCATTTTCAAGTCATTCGGCATAAACTCGCCGATATGGCTGTGGGCATCGAGGTTGCCCGTTGGTTCGCTTATAAGTCTGCTACCGAGTATGACCGGGGGAAGATGGATCCCCTATTCTTCTCCATCACCCAATTGGAGGTTGGAAGGAGATTGGTGAGGGTGGTCGATGAGGCGCTCCAGATCTTCGGCGGTTATGGTTATATGGCAGAGCAAGCCATCGAGCACTACTTCAGGGATGCCTGGGCCATCGGGGTGGAGCTTGGAACGGAGGAAGAGCAGAAGGACGCGATCGCTGAAATCATCCTGGGACCCGACTCAATAAAGAAGTAAACTTGCGCGGGATTCTTCCCTCAAGAATTCAGCTCTCGCCGAGCCCAAACTTCGCCTTGTTCACAGAATCTCCCCTCGCTCCCGTGGTTCCCTTGTTTTCGAAGGCTTGACGAATGTCCAATCAGAAGGAGGAGTCAAGATGGAATACAAAGACATCGAATTGATCCGAGAAGATACAATTGCTTTTCTTTACCTCAACAGGCCCAAAGTTCTAAACGCCTTGAGTGAAACGATGATGGTTGAGCTGGTTGCCGCCCTTAAGGAGACCGAAGAAGACCCTAACATCCGGGTCCTGATTCTAACCGGGCGGGGTCAGGGTTTTTGTGCGGGCGCGGATCTGAACAGGTTCATCGCGGCCCAACGAAAAGGTAAGGACCATAAAAAGAAGCTGGGATTTGGGTTACTCGACCTCCCTCGTGCCTTTGTGCAGTACCCCAAACCTATTATCGCAGCCATCAACGGGCTGTCTTATGGTTTTGGGTTTACCGTGACCCTCATCTGTGATATCCGTCTTGCCTCCGAAAGGGCAACCTTCAGCGGCGCCTTCGTCCGGATCGGACTGACCCCGGAATTTTGCAGCACCTATTTTCTACCCAGGCTCGTCGGGTATGGCAAGGCGGCAGAACTCATCTTTACTGCCAGGCCGTTTGATGCTCGCGAGGCGTTAGAGATGGGCGCGGTGAACCGGGTATTTCCCCGCAACCGGCTGATGCCTGAAGCCAAGAGGATGGCCCAACAAATTGCCTCCATGCCGCCGACGGCCGTCCAAAGGTCAAAAGAGATTTTACGTCATGGAATGCAATCTACTCTGGATCAAGTCATCCAGTATGAAGCCAGGACGTTTCTCGATTCCATGAGGACAGAGGAACATCAATTGGCCTTGGACCAACTATTGGCCCAGATGAAATTCAAGAATGCCAAAACCCATCGATCCAGAAAAGTTTGAAAAAACGTTCACATTGTTCCCCAAAGAGATGATAAAACCCTAGTTCCTGTCATTAAGCAATTTAACAGCATCGTTGCTTCCTGAAGACATTGTTAAAAAACACTTGACAAGAAACTCTCACCTTGGTATTTGGTGAATCGAGCGCTTGCTCTAATTGGGAAGGAAACTCAGCTGGAATTTATTATGCCTAAAATGAACGAAAGGCTAAAGTCAAGAAACACGATTCATAAACCCTTTGAAGATTTGATCCATACTGCAGCTAAGAACGCTGATCTGATCCAAAAGAGACATCAACAGATAGTCGATGGCGCGTGCCAGTTATTTTTTGAGAAGGGGTACCATCCGACGACTATCCGCGACATTGCCCGAGCGTGTGGTATGTCCATGGGCCAACTCTATCACTACATCTCTTCTAAAGATGATGTTTTGTACTTAGTTCACACACATATGCAAAACATCTGGTATGAATACTTGAAAAACTCGGATTATGAAAAAGCGAAAGAGCCCGTGCAGAAGTTATTACGAGCACTTCGTCAAACCTTAAAATTCATGTCCGAAAATAGAAAACTAATCCAGTTCATCTATTCAGAAAGCAAATATCTGGATAGGAAACACCTGCAGGCAGTGCTCCAAATGGATAAAAAAAATGTGATTGGCTTCTGGCACAAGATGCTAAGGGAGGTGAACCGAAAAAAGCCAATTGAAGGTGACCCGAATTTCTTTGCAAGCTTAATCACTTACCTTTTAGTGTTTCTTTCCTTAAGGGGATGGACTCTCAGGGGGATGTCATTAAAGCAGGAGGAAAATTCCATCGTCAACTTTATTTTGAAAGGATTGGGCCTCGGATAGGAGCCTAATACTCAAATCGAAGCATTACTTTTTTGGCCTCGAACAATCGGAACAGCTGCGAAACAGCGTAAAACCATGTAACGGACCGGATAAAATAACTAAAGGTTTGCACTTTTGTAGGCCGATCATCTTTTGAATGCTGGCCTTTTCCTGTTGAACGATTATTTAGAAGATACGTAAGATAAAACAACCAACATTACCCTCGAAGGGATTTCGTTTTGAATGAAATATGAGAACAAAGAAAAGGAGAGCTAAAAATGGGCAATTTGGAAAATCAAGATTTGTCCATAGAAATGAAGGATGTGATCGTCGCAGGCGCCGGGGGTGCGGGTCTTGCAGCCGCCCTGACTCTTGCTGAGGGCGGGGCTAAGGTTGTTGTCTTTGAAAAGATGCCGTTTGCAGGAGGCAGCTTCCTATACGTCGAAGGCACCTTTGCAGCCGATAGCGATATGCAACGGAAGACAAACATCAAGGTGACGCGGGATGAAGCCTTTAAGGGTATTATGGATTACAGTCACTGGAAGGCTAATGCTGCTCTTGTAAGGGCTTTCGTCGATAAATCAGCCAGCACCGTTGACTGGTTGGAGAAGGAGGGCGTTGAATTCATCGAGCCAAGAGGGGTATTGTTGGGAGGCCCCAGGACATGGCATCTGTTCAAGGGGTTGGGCGGAGTCGCGATAAACGTCCTTGTGGCCAATGCGGTCAAGAAAGGCGTCGAAGTTCGGTACGAGAATACCGTTAAGCATCTCCTGCGTGAAGGAAACGGACTAGTCACTGGGGCTGTTGTCAAGGATAAAACGGGTAAACAGATCAAGGTGCAGGCTAAAGTGGTCATCATCGCCACGGGCGGCTACCCAAACAACAAGGAGTGGATCAAGAAATACTCGGGCTTCGACCTTGAAGTAAACCTTTTCCCCTTAGGCAGATACGACAAGACTGGTGAGGGCATCCAGATGGCCTGGGAAGCGGGAGCTGCAGAGGAGGGGGTTGGCGTTATCCACCTCAACATCGGCTCGCCGCCCAAAATCGGAGCCCGCAGCCATATCTGGGGAGCCGTGGGGCAGCCCACGCTCTGGGTGAACCAGGATGGGGTCCGGTTCTGTGACGAGGCCATCGTCGAGAACATCGCTTATGCCGGGAACGCCATGTCGAAACAAAAGGGAGGCTATGTCTTCAGGATATTCGATGAGGAAACAAAGACCCAGCTGGCAGAAAACGGGGGCATCGGTGTCGGCATGTATGTGCCCCCGAGAACACCTCTGACGAACCTGGATACTAAGATTAAGGCTGCTGTCGAGGAAAAGAACCCCTACGTATTTGTGGACGACACCCTCGATGAACTGGCGAACAAAATGGGCATTGGCCGCACTATTTTCAAGAAGACTGTAGAAGAGTACAACAGGTTCTGTGAAAAAGGACACGACGATCTGTTTGCGAAAGATCCCGAGTATCTCCGTCCGGTCAAGACCCCCAGGTTCTATGCCTTCAAGTGCTATATGAACTTTCTGGGCACGCTCGGTGGCATCAAGATCAATGAGAAGACGGAAGTCCTCGACAAGAACGACAAGGTGATCCCTGGTCTGTATGCTGTGGGCAATGACGCGGGTGGCTTGTACGGTGATAGCTATGACGTCATCGCGTCCGGGGCTAGCAGCGGCTTTGCACTCAACTCGGGACGCATTGCTGGAGAGAATGCGCTAAAGTATATTTGCCGGTAGGGAGGTCGCAAAGGGACGGTACGGACAGTGGCCTACTGAATCGGGAAATATTAACTCGGCATGGCCGAATACGAAAGGGGCTCGGATGGCTATTAGAACACCTCAACAATATGTAGAAAGTCTGAAGGATGGTCGAGCAGTCTATTGTCTGGGGGAGAGGGTGAAGGATGTGACACAGCACCCAATCTTGAGGATTTGTATAGACTGGATGGCGATGGATTATGTGCTGCAGCAGGATCCACGCTACCAGCGCCTTGTCACCGAGAAGACGGAAGAGGGGGAGTTAGGCAGTTTTGTCTTTATGCCGCAAACGAGTGTTGCGGACCTGCTGAGGTTGAGGGAGATCATTAAGCTCTGGGCAAGGGTTTGCTATGGAAAGCCGTCCGGAGCTAAATTTGTCGGCAAGGACGGACTGAATGCTGTAACGGTGGTCACCCAACGCATCGATAAGGAACATGGGACAAATTATGCCGGGCGAGTGGAAGCCTATCGAAAGTACCTTCTTGAAACCGATGCCTCCATTGCTTTGGGGATGACCGATGTCAAAGGGGATAGAAGTCTGCGTCCCTCAAAACAGCAACCGCACCAAGACTACTACGTAAGGATCGTGGAGGAGCGTAAGGATGGCATAGTCGTCCGAGGGGCCAAGGCGCATATCAGTGAGGCACCGCTGGCCAACGAGATCATCATCTTGCCCTGTCGGGCGATGCGTGAAGATGATAAGGCCTATGCTGTTTCGTTTGCCGTGCAGGCCAATGCAAAAGGTCTTACCCTGATCTCTGCTGAACCCGAGATCAAAGAATCGGGCAATTTCTTCGATAATCCCATTACCGCGAGTATCTATCTGAACGATGCCATGGTTATTTTTGATGACGTCTTTATCCCCAATGAGCGCGTCTTTATGAAAGGCGAGTGGCCATTTGCCGGCGACATCGCCTACATGTTTGGCAATTTTCACCGCCTTAGCGCTGAGACCTATAAAGCCGTGGAGCTTGAGCTGGTTGCTGGCGCAGCGGCATTGATGGCCGAATATAATGGCGTTGAGAAAGTCTCACATATCCAGGATAAGCTGGCTTGGCTCGTTCTCTATGCGGAGGCAACCGAAGTGATGGGCAGGGCGGCTTGCGAACACTGTGTTTCTGAACCTGATTCAAAGTTGGTTTATCCAAATCCTATGTACGCAAATATTGCAAAGCTTTTCTTCGCGGATAACTGGCATCAGGCGACGAAGCATCTTCAAGATATCGCCGGAGGCATTGTCGCCACAGCCCCTTCTTCGAAAGATTACCTCAATCCTGAGATTCACGACCTCATCGATAAGTACCTTGGAGGGAAGACGGGTATACCGACAGAATATAGACTCCGGTTAATTAAGCTAATCAGAGAACTCACTTCTTCCTATGAAGATGTTCTCACGCTTCATGCCGAAGGATCCCTGGCTGCACAAAGACTTTCTATCTATGCTTTAGCTGACTTTAAAAATTACAAAGCAGCGGCTAAACGTGCAGCAAGGATTAAGGATGGGACAGAGGATGGACTATACAGCCAGTTGCCAGAGTTTCCGCCAAAAATCTAAACAAACTTCTAATTCCAGGAAAGGGGATTGTTTATGGAAAGTAAGGTCGGAACGGAAAAGGAGAGGGGAAATTTATATCTCAATAAACCTTGGGTTAGTTTTTATCCTGAGGGGCTTCCTCCCGAAATCGATATCCCCAACATCTCGTTGATTCAAGCTTTTGATAAAGCGGTAGAGAAATGGAAAAATAAGCCCGCCTTAATCTTTTATGGCAAAAAAATGAGCTACTTAGAATTAAAGGACCAAATCGATAGATTCGCTACCGCTCTTTATGATTTAGGAATTAGAAAAGGAGATACCATAGCCTTATTTCTTTTGAACTGCCCCCAATTCGTTATCGCCTATTTTGGAGCTTTGAAAATAGGAGCTGTTTTAACTCCAATCAGTCCAGTCTATGTTACCCCGGAGGTGAAACACCAGCTTGAAGACAGCCACGCCGAAACGATCATTTGCCTGGATATACTCCATAACTTTGTTGAGAAAACGAATGTGGGGTTAAAAAGAATTATTTTAACGAGTATCGACGAGTATTTGCCAAGCTTAAAGAAGGTTTTTGGAAAAAGCATTTTGAAGGCTGTATACCAAAAAATGGAGGTTCCGCTCATTAAGATAAAGGAAGGGAAAAATATTTACTGGTTTCAGGATTTGATTAAAAAAAGTCAACCGAATCCACCAAAGATCGAGATTAATCCAAAGGAAGACTTAGCCGCACTCCCCTATACGGGTGGGACGACAGGTCCTCCAAAGGGCGCGATGCTAACTCATTTTAATATTTTTGCAATGCAGGCCATCAACCAAACTTTCTATTCCTACAGCTTTGAAAAGGGGAAGAATCTCGAAGAGGGAAAAGAGACTGTGATCGCCTTTTTGCCCTTTTACCATATCTATGGCCAGGTGGTACTTTTGATTAGTGGTATTATTCGAGGATATACACTTGTCATATTAACCACCCCTGACATCGACGACGTGTTGAGCAGTGTCGGAGGGTATGACGCAACATTTTTCTTGGGTGTACCGGGTTTATTCGAACTTCTTAAAGATTATGACAAAACAGGCAGAGTGGACTGGAAACGACTCAAGTTCCTCGTTTCCGGTGCTGATTCGCTTCTTGAAGATACAGCCAAGACTTGGGAGAGACGGACAGGTACCTCCATCCATGAAGGTTACGGGCAAACCGAGACGTCTTCAGGAATTTGCGTTAGCCCGATTGGAAGGCCCAAGATAGGTTCCTTCGGAGTTCCTTTGCCTAACACGACGGTAGCCATTGTTCATCCCGAAACGGCAGAAATGGTTCCGATCGGAGAAATAGGCGAGTTGGTGGTAAGGGGTCCCCAGGTGATGAAGGGTTATTGGAACAGGCCTGAAGAAACAGAAAAAAGCTTTATGGAGATTGCGGGAGAAAAGTGGCTCAGGACAGGTGACTTAGTCCGAATGGACGATGAGGGTTATGTTCATTTCTACGACAGAAAAAGGGATTTAATCAAATACAAGGGCTATTCCATCTTTGCCCGAGAAATAGAAGAGGTTCTGAAAACCCATCCTAAGATAAAGGAAGCCGCAGTCATTGGTGTCCCTGATCCAAAGGTAGGTGCAAACATTAAGGCGGTGATCGTATTAGAGGCGGACGCAAGAGGAAAGATGTCGGAAGAGCAAATTGTCAGTCACTGCCAGGAAAAACTCGCTCATTACAAAGTCCCAAAGATTATAGAGTTTAGAGGAGAGATCCCGAGGACGGACGTCGGAAAAGTATCGCGAAGGGAGTTAAGGGAGGAGAGAGAAGGATAGGATGGGATCTTTTCTCGAGATTAAGAACTTAACGAAGTCCTTCGGCGGCCTGATGGCGGTCAAGAAGGTGAACCTGAGCATGGAAAGAAATGAAATGGTCGGACTGATTGGCCCAAATGGTTCGGGGAAAACGACTTTGGTGCGTCTGATCATAGGCATGTTAAGAGCTGATTCCGGGACAATCCGGTTCAAAGGCGAGGAGATGACAGGCCGTCACCCCTGGGATATCGTTAAAAAGGGAATAGGGATGACCCATCAGGTGGTGAGACCGTTTCGCGAATTGCCTATTATTGCCAATGCAATGATCGGTTGTCTTGGCTCAGGAAGAAAGAGAGGCGAATGGGTAAAAAGAGTAGAAAGTATGGCAATGGATGCGCTGGAGTTTTGTGGAATTTCAGATCTGGCCAAGGAAAGAGCTTCCATCCTCTCTCACGGAGATCTTACCCGCCTTGAGATTGCCCGGGCTCTTGCGACGGAGCCTGAGTTGCTCATACTCGATGAGCCATTCGGGGGGTTGAACCCCTATGAAACGGATCTGATGGCGAAATCCCTAAAAAGGCTGCACAAGGGCGGGAGGTTTGGTCGATTGCATAGCGAAGGCCCGGCGATGTTGATCGTGGAACACAAGTTATCGGAGTTGATGAAAATAGTCGACCGCGTGATCGTGCTAAACTACGGTGAACTGATTGTCGAAGGCACGCCTCAGGAAATTGTGCACAATCCAAAGGTTATTGAAATATATATAGGGCACCAAATCTATAGGAGATAGGGATGCTTCTTGAGGTAAAGAATGTCACCGTCGCTTACGATACTGCGGTGGTATTAGATGGGGTCAGTTTAGGGATCCATGTAGGGGAGCTCCTCAGTATCGTAGGCCCAAACGGTGCTGGGAAAACGACTCTTCTTCGAACCCTATGCGGACTCATGAGCTGGGAAAGAGAAATGAAGAGGGGAATGAGGAAAGAAGTATCTAATATTATTATCGAAGGCGATGTCGTCTTTGAGGGTGAGCCGATCAATTCCGTACCAGCTCATCAGAGGGCAGAAAAAGGCTTAATTTTCTGCCCTGAAGGAGGGCGGCCTTTTCGCGAGTTGACGGTCTTTGACAATTTGATATCAGGTGCTTTTTTGATTAAAAAAAGAGAAAAAATAAGGCAAAGATTAGAAGCAGTTTTCCAACTATTTCCAAGATTAGAAGAAAGAAAAAAACAAGTTTCGGGTACCTTATCAGGGGGGGAGCGGAGCATGCTGGCTATCGGAAGGGCATTGATGTCTGAACCCAAGCTTCTATTAATCGATGAACCCTCTCTTGGGCTCGCCCCTATGATAAAAGATGAAGTATTCAAGCGTATTAAGGATGTTTATCAGACAGGGGTGACGATCATTTTAGTGGAGCAGGATGTGGGCCTTGCACTTGCCTTAGCTCAAAGAAATTACGTGCTTTCACAAGGAAAGGTAATCTTTGAAGGAACATCCGAAGCTTTGGAAGGCGATGAGCGGATCAGGAAAACCTATCTGGGGTTGTAATGGAGATGCTGTTACTAATCAGTTCAGTCCATAATTGTATGGACATCCCTCCCCCTCCGATGGGGGAGGGCAAGGGTGGGGGTGGACAATGAAGACCTTTTGGGTCCCCCCTCCCCTTTCTCCCCTCCCACTGAGGGGAGGGGAGATTTTGTCGGATTATGTCTTTTCGATTATGGACCCCTTAGTAAGGTGCCATAAAATTGAGCGAGGTCTCCTCCATCTTGACGAGAATTGAAGGCGTGAGTCAATGATCTTTAGAACAGGGCGATGTTGTGAGCAAGAAGAATCAAATAGAAAGGAGGGCTATACGATGCGGAAAGGGATGGTCGTAGGTGTGGTGAGTCTCTGTTTGCTTTCTTTTTTGGCAGGCGGGGGGCTGGCACAACAAGCTGTCAAAGAGGTCAGGATAGGAGTTGCAGGGCCTATGAAAGCTGTGTTTGGACGGGATCATTGGCGGGGAGCTTCCATAGCGCAGGAAGAGATCAATAAAGCCGGCGGGGTGACTTTGGGAGGTGCCAAGGTGCCGATCAAGCTCATCAAGGTAGATACAAACGAGATCGCCAGTGTTTCGGATGCGGTCGTCGCCGTGGAAAGAGCGGCGGATGAAGTTCATTTTTTCGTCGGAACACAGAGATCAGAATCGGCGCTTGCCATGCAGGATGTGGCGATGAAGTACAAGAAAATCTTCGTCTTATGCGGTGCCGTTCATCCCGATCTTTTGGCTCGGGTCGCAAAGGATTATGACAAGTACAAATATACTTTTAGAATGACCATCAACTCTATCTTCCAGGGGCAAGTCCTTTTCGCCCATCTGGAGGATGTTGCCAAGATTGTAAAGGAGCAGATGGGGATTGCAAAGCCGAAAGTGGCCATCTTGGCTGATAAACTTATGTGGGCCGATCCCATTGTAAAGGCAGTCGAAACGAAGGCCCCAGAAATGGGGTTGGAAGTAGCTGGAACATGGAGACCCTCTGCAACAGCCAGCGATGTGACGGCTGAACTTTCAGCGATCAAGGCGAGTGGAGCTCAGATTATCTTTCAATCAGTCTCCGGTACGATGGGATCTGTTCTTGGAAAGCAATGGGGGGAGCTTAAAATTCCGGCTGCTTTAGTTGGGGGAGCTGCCATTGCCACTGTGAAAACCTTCTGGGACGCGACAGGTGGGTATGGTATTTACAGTACGACGATGACCGGTATCGGTCCT
>DASPPQ010000254.1:0-3915 GCA_035625415.1 Thermodesulfobacteriota bacterium | reverse complement strand
TTATCGGATGTCTTGGGTGCCCATAACTTGATGATATCCTTTGTTACGTTGGCACTCATAATGAAAACCATTGCTGAAAGCGTCCCCAACGCAGCCCCAATCAGAGCCGTGAGATAAATTGCTAAAAGTCCTGATCCGCCGATGGCCCAAGAGAGCATCGGCGCGGCCAGGTCTGCTCCCCACTGCTTGTTCGCAAGGAGATTTGAGCCGAAAATTATCCTTGCCACAAGCCCATTACTCGAACAGTCGAGCATGATAGGTATTCCGGCCGTTAGCCAAACCACAAAGCATAATAAGACGAATTCCCTTTTTGACAACTTTTTCATACCGAGAAACCTACTGACGTTGTGAGGAAATCCAATCGCCATGGTAAAGAAGATGACCGGCGTTGCCAAGATACCCACATAGCTTGAAAAGAGTTGTGTCATACCTATCTTGGGGAACGTTGGGTCAATAAGCCCATAAAGCTTTGGGCTCTGTGCCATCAGGCTCTTTGTCAGTTCGGTAAAACCACCGGCATATACGATTGCCCATATGCCAATCAGGGCACCGACAAATCCCAAGAACGCCCCTTTGACAGCAATGAACCATTGGGTACCCATGTATCCCCCAAGTGTTAGGAAAAGCCATGCGATAAAAATAGAGATCAAAAGACACCAGAACGGAGGGAGTCCGGTAACTGCATACCAAACGCCCCCGGCTGCCTTGAGCTGGCCCACAGAATAAATGAAGAGGAAAAAGAGCATGCTCGCAGCGATTAACGTCTGAAGCCCCTTTGACTCAAACCGTCTCCCAATCGTCTCAGGGAGCGTTGCGGCCCCCAGCTTTTGAGAGAATGCTCTCGTCTTTGTGGCTGCAAGCCAGACGCAGGGGATGATGCCGACAAGGCTCCATATTCCTCCAAACCACATCCCTGAAAAACCCGCTCGATAGACAACCGCTGTACTTCCACAGAAGGCCCAGCCAGAAATATAGGACCCTGTCAGGGCAAGACCTGTAACCCATGGACCGATATCTCTTTTACCAACGAGATATTCTTCAAACGACTTCCACCTTCTCTTCGCCATGACCCCAAGAAAAACAGCCACAGAAAGGAGAACAATGACTCCTACGATCGAACCCATAATCATTCCAGTCGTCGGTTGAGGAATCTGTAAATATTGTGCATTCATTCTTGCCACCTCCTTGCTATGAGCCAGGTTCCGATCAAAGTCATAAGAAATGTCCCAACGATTATCGCCCCCCAAACATACCAGGAAAACATAGATACATCCGGTTGCATAACATACCTCCTTTCTTTGTTTCGTTGTTTTTTCTTTTCCACCCCAAAGTGATTATATGAATCTTCCACTCCCCTCCGAAAAAAAGCCCGGCACCCTTTCTATGAACGCCAGGCTTTTTCATTCATCTCCACCTCCCCCCCCTCTGAAAAGTTGAAAATCTGGGCTGCCAATTGGTGTAAAATTTAGCGGAACCTCACTCTATTTTGCTCTTTTTAAGGGTTAGGAAGGAGTAATGTTGCCGACCATTAAACACACAAAAATAAGTTTTGTCAAGAAAATTTTTTGAGTCAACCAAAAGAGGCCTCCTGTTATCTCCGTGAATATAGGATCGCTTGAAAAATTCAACAGAGGGAACAGAGTCCTCCACGATCCCGCGTTTCGCGGGACACGTGGCAAAGCAAAACAATCCTTTTAGGTTATCACGCGACCATACCTGCGCGGTTAAGCCTGCCCCAGCCTCTCGAGGCGCGGCCTTTTCTTCGCATCCCCCCGAGGGCCCTGCTGAAAAGGTTCTTTTGGGGTTGCAAAATGGAAAGAAATATTGCACTAAATATTCGGATTTGATAAGAAACTCTTTTAGGAAGGAGGATTCCTATGGCGAGTTTAGACATCCACATTGGAGAGATCTTAGCGAGAAATGCAAGGTTGTATCCGAACGATACGGCCCTGATTGAGAGAGTACCCAGCGAAAAGAAGAGAAGCGAGATCACGTGGAAGCAGTTTGATGAGAGGGCTAACCGATTTGCAAATGTTTTGATCAAGAAAGGGATCAAGAAAGGGGATAAAGTCGTCCATCTGATGATGAACTCGATCGATTGGCTCAGTGCCTATTTCGGCATCGTCCGGACCGGGGCATGGGTGGTTCCCCTCAACTTTCGTTTTTCAGGAGGGGATATCAAATACTGTTGCGATGTGGCAGAGCCTGCGTGCATCGTCTTTGGCGAAGAGTTTATCGATAGGATCAATGGAATAAAGGATGCTCTCCCGACCGTAAAAAACTATATCTTTGTCGGAAAAGAAATGCCTGCGTATGCTGAAGCCTTTGAAAAACTGCTCGAAAAATCTCCCTCAAACCCTCCCAACATTGAGATTACCCTTCCTGATCCATGTGGCCTCTATTTTACCTCTGGCACCACGGGCACGCCCAAACCCATCCTTTTGACGCATAAGAACATGGTGTCCGCGTGTATTACAGAAAATAGTCATCATTATCAGACAAGAAAAGACAGCTTTATCCTCATCCCTCCTCTTTACCATACCGGGGCAAAAATGCATTGGTTTGGAAGCTTCGTCGTGGGAGGGCCTGCAGTGATCTTGAAGGGGATCTCCCCCGAATGGATTCTCGAGGCAGTGAGCGAGGAGAAAGGGACGATCGTCTGGCTGCTTGTCCCATGGGCCCAGGATATCCTCCTAAAGCTCGATAGCGGGGAGATTAAACTTAAGGATTATGATCTCCGCCAATGGAGGCTCATGCACATTGGGGCGCAGCCAGTTCCCCCTTCCTTGGTGAAACACTGGAAAGAATATTTTCCGAACATGGCCTATGATACAGACTACGGACTGAGCGAATCGACCGGGCCGGGTTGCGTCCACCTGGGGATAGAAAATGAGCATAAGGTGGGAGCGATCGGTCTTGCCGGGTTCAACTGGGAAACCCGAATTGTGGATGAAGAAGGAAATCCAGTCAAGAACGGCGAGGTGGGGGAGCTGGTGGTTCGAGGCGATGGCGTCATGAGGGAATACTATAAGAATTCGGAAGCCACGGCAAAAGCGATCCGGAATGGATGGTTGTTCACCGGGGATATGGCAAAGCAGGACGAAGATGGTTTTATTTTCCTGGTCGATCGGAAAAAGGATCTCATCATCTCCGGCGGCGAGAATATCTTTCCTGTGGAGATAGAGGATTTTCTACACGCCCTTCCGGGCGTGAAGGATATCGCTGCGATTGGCTATCCCGACGAACGCTTGGGTGAAATCGTCACCGTGATCATTGACGTGGTCCCGGGAAAAACTCTCACCGAAGAAGATGTCCTGAAATATTGCGAGAAATTGCCGAGGTATAAGAGACCTCGAAAGATATTTTTTGGGGAAATTCCGCGCAACCCAACAGGAAAGATTGAAAAACCAAAGCTGAGAAAGAAATACGTCGGGACGGAAGAATCGTTTAAGATCAAATAAATCCCCGCTTATGTCATTTCTTATTTTTCCATAGCGGTCAAAGCCTTCTTGTTCCCCATCCTTGTTTTCCACTGGGCATAAGAAAGACAAGTGGGATCGCAAACAAAAGCCCCAGACCGAATAGGATGAAGGTGGCTCTGAAACCGCTTTGACGGGTAGAGCCCAAATGGAGGATGATTGTAATCAATGAAATTCCAAACGCTCCTCCAACATACCTGAACATCCCTCGAAGTCCTGTAATCGTCGCCACCCTCTCGGGCATCAGCTCGATACATGCATTATTCGAAGCAGGGAGAGCAATTCCGATCCCGATTCCGGTAAACAACATCAGGACAGCCAGAATCTCAGCAACTCCCAAATGCGTACCCGGCGTGTTCTGGAACGGAAGCACCCGGCTGCCCAGAAGGATCGTCGAAAGGGAGATGATCGTCAAACCCAACACCATGGGCCATCG
>DASPPQ010000253.1:0-9321 GCA_035625415.1 Thermodesulfobacteriota bacterium | reverse complement strand
GCCCCCGGCCTGTTTGTAATAATTGTCAATCAGGATCTTTAAACTTCTGGAGAATTTTTATGACTTCCTTTTTGCCTAAATTGCCCCATGGTTCATAGGCATCGCCAACAGCAAAAAGAGAAGCCACTTAGATTGAATTCTTTACCTTCGTGAGCTGATCTGATATACTGCTTCATCTATTCCGGGTTGACCCATGAAGAGAGGAGGGAAGATCGATGGAGAAAAAAACTCAACTGTCGGTGATTTTAACGAATGCGCCGGGGGAACTCTCTAAACTCTGCGATGTGCTTAAAGAATCAAATGTTAATATTTTAGCCATGAGTATTCAAAACGCAAAGGATTCTGTTAAAGAACTTTTTAATATGAGAGAAAAAACGGGCAGACGGATTGCTCTGGCTGAGAGTTATCGGGGTATCTTAAAAGATTCTTCAGACTATTCCCTGATCCGAGTTCTGGTTGACAAGCCAATAGAAGCAGAGAAGGCACTGGTCAAAGCCAACCATTTGATAGATAAGGATCAGGTATTAGTATTTAGGCTGGTGAATCAACCGGGCATGCTTGGCAGGGTGGCAAAAAGATTTGGTGAATCCAATGTGAACATCGACTATATTTACGGTTCTGCCATGGATGATGCCAGCGAATCTATCTTTGTTGTCCACATTGCAGAATCAGATTTTGATCGAATCAAGAATTTTTTCGAAGACCTTTAACTTAGAAGTCCAAGAATCATTTACCTTCTCCGGATAACATTTTAGCTTACAAATAATCCTCAGAGCCTTCGTAACTTTCTTTGGGGGGCGACGTATTTTTCTACCGTTGGTCGCAAATTTTGTCTTTATTCACCCATCTAAAAACTATTGAGATACGGAATTTTTAAAGCAATTGACATATCGAATCCCTCCAATGACTAACAATTGTGATAGAGCATGTCTGGCTTAATCGTTTGATTCTCGATTACAGCAAGTACTAAATGATTTTCCTTTTTCTAATTTTTTGAAGCAATTTGATGGTAAAAATTGCCGACTTCACCAAGTCATTACGGGCGACCATATTCAAGAATCGAAGATTACGAGTTGAAAGTGAGCATACCGCCTAAACTCAGCTGCCGCTATGGAGCGCAGGGGATTAGCGGTCAGGTACACACCATTGTTCGCCCAATTACGGTGCTGGGCAGCCGCTGTTATTATCACGATCTTTGCTCGACTTTGTGCAGTCCCCCGACAGTACCAGGCAAGAAGTCAGTTCTTCAGCGTACGGACGAAAAAATCTACCATGTCTTGCCGGAAAGCCTCCGGATCACCAGGGCGAGAACCGAGTTTGGCACCTTTCTCAAGAAAGCCCGAGGCGATCGCATGGTTGACCATGGCTGCGTCGTTGTAGGCTGGGTCGTAACGACCACTGCGGTAGTCGAAGAAGATACCCTTATTGTTGATATAGGAAATGGGAGCCAGCAGAGCCGTGACGCCGTTGGGAACCTCGGTTAGAGGTAGATCGGCACGATCGAATGCATGGGCAGCACCGGGAAACAACCGTATGGAGCAATTGGGATTGCGGAATTCAATGGCCTGTTCATAAGCTTGGCACTGGTCTACGGACACCCAGTTGTCCTTGTCACCCATGAGAAAGCGGATCGGCACCTTGCCTGTGTCCGGCTCACGGAATTGCATGCCGCACCATGGGTAGGCCGGCAGCACCGCGGCCAACTCCTTTCCTGCTCCCAACGCACCCCGGACCATGGGCCGCATGGCCGCCTGTAGCACAGCGGTACCCCCACGGCTGTGACCGATGGCACCAACCTTCGTCGGTATGATCTCACGCCGGGCCATCAGGAATTTCAGGGCTGCAAATACGTCATAGGTGCTGGCAGCCCATGTCAATTGGGATTGGTCCGAACGGGTATCTAAGATCCCGCGCGCGGTAAACGGATCCACGATGAGGGCGGCGATACCGGCCGATGTAAGCGTATTGGCCGTATCCAAATTAGCGGGAATGACGCCACCGCTGCCGGGAACGATGATCACCGCCGGAAACGGCCCCTTACCGGGCGGAAAAAACAACTTGGCATCCACCGCCAGGGGCGGCGGTACTTCACCGGCAACGATGCTGGCATAAGTGGGCGGATTGCCACTGTCGAACTTCACATTCTCCCCCTTGACCCCGTTGGCCAAGGTCACCTGGCGTTGCGGAAAGGGTTCCGAGGCAGGAGTTTGGGCGAAACTCGCAGAATGCACCAGGACCAACGAAACCATAACTAAAAGACTGATCACGTTCCTTCTCATGATTCTCTCCTTTCGTAGTGGTGAACTGGGTTGTTTCAGGGCCTTCCCGATTCGTAGGTGGCCCAGCCACTTGGACGAACCGATGAAATGTCCATTGAGATAGGGCGAAGTATAAAGTGGTAAAAACTCCTTTTACTATGGGTTGAATATACGAAAAAGGGAATAGTCTGTCAAGAAATGGAATACTGGTGATTACCAATTCCAATCGTGCATACTTTGTCAAAATCCTCGGCCGTGGATTAGCGGAAGTACTAAATAGCAGCAAGGGGACGTAGTCAAATCTATTAAATAATTTGACAAGTCTGCGAGACCGTGGTAACGATAGGACATGCCAAGAGGACCGAGGTTAGATACTCCCGGGACCTTGCATCATGTAATCGTTCGGGGGATTGAGAGAAGACCGATATTTAAGAGTGAAAGAGACAGAGAAGACTTTGTTGCCCGATTGGGCCAGGTAGTGGGAGAGGGGCAAGCAAGCTGTTTTGCGTGGGTATTGATTCCTAATCATGCACACATTCTCCTGAGAACAGGGGTAACGCCATTGTCAAAAATGATGAGGAGGGTGTTGACGGGTTATGCGGTCAGCTTGAATTTAAGGCATCAACGATCCGGTCATTTATTTCAGAACCGTTACAAATCGATTGTATGTGAGGAGGATAGTTATTTACTTGAGCTGATACGTTATATCCATCTGAACCTCATACGGGCGGGATTGGTGAAAAGTATGAAGGGGCTGGATAGATATCCTTGGAGTGGGCATTCGGTTCTGATGGGATATGAGAGTCGGCCATGGCAAGCGACAGAGGAGGTACTATCTTACTTTGGTCGGGGGCAGGGGGTGGCCCGAAAGAAATATTGGCAATTTATCTTTGAGGGGCTGTCCATGGGGAGAAGGGAAGAGCTCATGGGGGGTACAAAAAGACAAGCTGGAGAAGAGCGGGATCGAGAGTCTGAAAGGAGAATTGACAGCAGGATACCGGGGAGTGGGAGGTTTGCGGAACAGCTTTTGGCAGAAGAGGAGAGAGAGATTCAGCAGCGTGCCTTGATTAAGAGGAGGCGGGTGGAAGTGGAAGAATTAGTGGGCGTCATCAGCAAGGAATTTGGTGTAAACAGGGAGCAGATCATCGGGCGGAGTCAAAGGCAGACCGCGAGTAGAGCTAGGTCTGTCTTTTGTTATTTGGGGTCGAGAAAGTTGGGATTAACGGGGAGAGAGTTGGCGCAGGCATTAAGTCTTAGCCCTGCCGCCGTCCATTATGCAGTAGTGAGAGGTGAGAGCTTCTTGCAGCAAAACAAAAATGTGGGGAAGAGGCTACTCTACGTCCCCGCCGCTTCAAACCAAGATTTCACTGCTTGAAATAAGGTCCAAAGATATTCCTAAAAAATTCTTGACAAAGATGCCATTTGTTGATATCGAAAGGGGCGTGTTCTCAATTACTGGCAGGGCTGAGCTAGGCGATGGCGACAAATTATTAATCGGTTCATAATCGTATAGGCACCGGAGACCAAATCCCTATCTTTTCTGTCTTCACAGAAGGGAAAAGACCGTTCGCTCTGAGCCCGTCGAAGGGCGAGATCAGCACGGACAGCTTATTTAAAGGCATTGGGTTAAGAAAATCCTAGAAGAATATGTCTTCTCAATGATGGGCTCCTTCGTAACAATGTCATATAGAACATGAACCCGAGAAACCGTTTCTCTTCAATATTCTTACTTTTTGTCATATACTCCTCTTTAAGCTTTACTGCACCGCTCTATGTTGGATGCGAAGACGTCTCCCCGGACGAATGGTTGGATCTTTTCGCAACACCTCGCATTTCGGTCGATTTCAGAACCATCCTCATCCCAGTTTCAGCAACATCATCCTCTTGCGATTTCATGGCTAATGCTCGGACCTCCCGGTGCCATGATTCTGGAGTCCTCTGTCTAGGGCAGTTGACTTCAGAGCTGCTCTTGTCAGTTGCCTTGCGTTGTTAACATTCATAGACCTTCCATAACCTTTTTTCGCCGGCCTTTTTTGCTCAGAAGCCAATATCATCGAGCGACTTTTTGTTTAATTGGTGGGGTCAGCCCTTGACTGGTGACAAAATAAGCCAGCTAACCAGCTGAGATCAGAATGTTGGAAGGATAAAGATGGCGAGGCCAATCCGGATCGAATATGAAGGAGCCTTTTACCATGTGACCTCAAGGGGGAATGAGAGGAAGAAGATCTTTCGTGGTCCGAAGGATTACGAGCGTTTTAAACACTACCTTAGTGAAGCTCAAGACAAGTACGATTTTTTTCTTCATGGGTATGTTCTGATGACGAATCATTACCATTTGATCTTAGAGACGAATAAAGCCAACCTTCATCAGATCATGCACTATCTCAATGGTTCATATACTACCTACTTTAATCTAAAGAACGGAAGAAGTGGACATCTGTTTCAAGGAAGATATAAAGGGATAATCATTGATGTCGACAATTATCTATTGGAACTCAGTCGTTACTTGCACCTGAATCCGGTGAGAGCCAGGATGGTGAAAAGGCCTGAGGAATATGGCCATAGCAGCTATCGGGTATTTATAGGTTTAGGTAGAAAGAAAGAGGACATAGTCTATAGAGATCGGATATGGGGAATGATATGTGGGGATAGAAGGAGGGCAGCGCAGAAATACAGGAGATATGTGGAAGAAGGAATAAAGGGAGAAAACAGAAATCCTCTGGAAACCATATATGGAGGGGCAATTTTGGGGAGCGGGGAATTCATCCAGGAGTTGTTGGAGAAGGGGGAAGTGAGGAGTCTTAAGAGCGAGGAGATTTCCTGCCGCAGGCAATTAAAGGCAACGAAAAGAATTGAGGACCTGATTCTTAGTGTGAGTTCCTACTTTCATGTTCCGCCGAATGAAGTCTTAGAAGGGAAAAAGGCAATTAGAGATATAGTGATTTATTTTGGGAAGAAATACACAAGTTTAACGAATCGGGGGATTGGGGAGAAATTTGGGGGTCTCAGCTATTCGGGTGTTACCCGAGTATCACAGAGGTTTCAGGAAAAGATGGCCAAGAATATGACTTTGAGAAGGCAGGTGGAAGAGATTGAATACAGAATATCAAATGTCAAGGGCTGACCCCAACTCAGGGAAGAGGCTACTTAAATATTTAAAGAACTTAACTACGTCCCTATGATCCCTTCCCCTGAAGTGTTCCCCATTTTCTCATTAGCATCTTAATCACCTTTCTTAACGACAAAATGGGGGGTTCTCTCCACAAGTAAATTGGTGAGGGCTTCTTGCTGAATTACCTGGGACATGAAGAGTTCCTTAAGAGGTCAAACAGCCATTTGCGGGAAAAGTTCATACAGCATTTTAAGACCCGCTCCCTCAGAGCTTGGCTTATGGCGATTTTTGATGTCCTGTAAGGCTTTCTCACTAATGCTAAGTTTCGTACATACGGTTTCATCATCCCAATTCCTTGCCTTTTTTAACATCTCATATAGACCAAACATGACTTCCACATTCTCTTCACACTCCACTTCGACTAACTCCCAAAATTTGGCAAGGTTCTGCTTGAAGCTCTCAATTTCCCCTTGACTTAGCGAGCCCCCCGACATCCACTGACTGAAATAGCTAATCGCGTCCGAAAACTTGCCTGCATTCCATAACTCCATTATTTCTTCGTAGTGGGGAGTCATCATCTATTTCTTTTCATCTCCTTATTTACCACCTTCACCACCTCCAAAAACTCCTCTTTGGTGAATATCCCTTTCTCCACAAGCAACCTTGTAAGGGCTTCCTGTTGAACTACTTGGGACATTAGAAGCTCTTCAAAGGATACGATTTGTTTGGGATCAAGGGCGGTTGCCATGGGAACCTCCAAAATCTTTCCAAAATGATATCAAACGGGAATAACCATTGAAATTATTTACCTTGCAGGTTTAGAGATTGATACACTCCATCCTAAATGGAAGCGACTGTGACAGTTAGGACAAATCAAAAAAACCTCTCCATTCGGACTCTTTTTATTCCACTTAAAAGAAACGTGGAATCCATCCTGGTAGCCGCAAGAAGGACACCTATACAATTCTCCCTGAGCCTTAAGTCGCTTAATCCTTTTCTTTGAACCCATTACCATAAAGCCCCCCCTTAGGGATGTATCTACTCCGGATAATGATTAACTCTAACGTGATCTCCCAGCATAGACTTCTGAATGTTGGGCGTGCTCTTGCCAGTTCTTTGTGTATCGTTCGGCCAAATTCCTGTCTCTAATCACAAGAAGATTTTCGGCATTATTTTCCTCCGCAGCCTTTGTGAAGTTAAAAGACCCCGCGATCACAGTCTCTTCGTCAATAATCATCACCTTGTTGTGGGCTATGGCGTGTTGGACATCTATCTTCACTGGGGTTCTTTGGTTATAAAGAAAGAGGGTTTGTCGTTCTTCGTAATCTGATGCAGTGGATTCTCCTGTTTCTGATTCATAGGTTTCATAAGAAGAGTTTGCCATGTATTCAGTTAACTTTTTATAAGCCAAGTTAATTTCTTTTAATTTCTCATTTGCTTTCTGTTGCAGGTGCGGTTTATTTTCGAATCTATCAGGGTGCCAAACATTAACCAAATCTTTATATGCCTGCCTAATTTCCTCTTTTGAAGCCACTTGTTTGAGTTCAAGTATTTGGTAGTATTTGTCTATCTCGCTCATTAAGATGGCCCCTCTGTCTCACCTCTGCCCACTTATTTCAACTGATGACTTATAATATACCTCATGTTTGAGAGAGGTTGCGAAGCCTTCTAAACCAGGGAAGAGACTTGCCCGACTTATGTTCATGAAATGGAGTTCAGACAAGACTTCATGGCGAATTCTACCGTCGATCAGAATCTTATGTACACTTTTCTGCATATCCCTTTCATCTTTGTAAGACGACAGAATCTGATGAAAACTCTTCTTGGGCGCACCGGGGCATAAGAACAGGCCCTGCTGAACTAATAGTCTCGGATTCGACCTTGGAGGGACAATCGGTAAAATCACTGATAAGCGATCATTACCGAAAACCTTCTCATAGTTTTTCGCCATGAATCTCGAATCTCTGAGATTGTCGGATGTAAAATCACAGAGGGTTGCAAGATTTTTGATCCGGCTTAAACTGCTATTTTCCAACCAGGTTGCATCGATGGCCCAAATTGTACGCTTAATATCACGTCTTCGGCTGTCATCAGATTCTTCCAGTGCGAAGAAGCAAGCAACATATGGGGAACGAGTGAAGTCAAGCAGCCTTGTTGGAGCTCCGTAGTGTTGCATTAGAGCTAACCACTCCAATGTGTTATCGGGCACCATTGCGGCCTCAATAAAGTTATGTGCAGCCCTCTTGAATTGCACAAGAAGATATTCCTCAGCAGTTTGCCTGTCCACATGCTTTCCATTGAGGTGCGCCCTCCTCCTACTTTTAAGTTCCCTGTCGAGTCTACTCTCCAACCGATAACCGGCTTTGCTGACACCCCTGAATACCCATCTGAACTCGTTAGGATCGAGATATTCGTCGGCCAGAAAATTTACTACGTCATTCCATAGGTCTTCCGGTTCCGATTTGGGCTGCGTTGTTGTTACTTCTATATGAGGGAATTGTTTTGTTTGGAAATTGGCCTTCATATTATACTTTTCTTTAAGATACTCTCTATATTTTTTAAAATCAGACTTCATAAGATATTCACTACAAGTTTCCATTAATACCCTCCTTGGCTGACAAACATTTTCAGACCCGCCTCTCGCTCTTGCCTTATTCCCCGCTACTTTATTTTCTCCACACTCCCTTGTGATGCATCTATCTCGTTATAGAAGGTAAAACGGGGTGGCACATGTTTAACCTTCTGATATCTCCCTGTTACTTTCACCGTGTCGCCTTCTTTTATGGTCAAAGTCCCAAAACTAAAGACTGACAGGGTATTGTTCTGCGAATCAGTTACCTTAAAGGTGGTATAGGCATTACCCTTCTTTGAAGTCCTAAAATTCGGCGATATTACCTTGCCTTCAACCTGAACCATCTTCCCGTCATATTTATCAGCACTTTGGAGTATTTCTGTGGTTGTGGTCTTTATCGCCTGACCTGGTGCTGTGGTAGGAATAAATAAAAGATAGATAATGGCAAAGGTCATCAACAATGAGCATATCTTTGCTTTCTTTGTCCCCATTTTTTCCCTCCCTTAAATTTATTTAGTGCTCTTGATGATTGCCCGTAGCAATGAAACCGACATGGCAATTTGCCGCAATGCTTCATCCTTAGTGATGATCCTTTTCTCAGAATAACATTTGTTGGCGAGACGAATAGAGGCATTTGCTATTTTGGCAATCTCTCTCTTCAAGTCATCTGGGGACGTTATTTCAACAGGAGTGATCAAAGTTTGGAAGGTTTCCTTCTCTTTACTCCCCAAGGGCAAATAGGAGTCAAGAGCCGAGTCAAATTGCCAGTGATGTTCTTTAGCCCAGACACCTATCTCTGGATAGGATTTGCCATCGCTGGCAGGTTCACTGCCATAGGGGAAGTTATGCAGGGGCTGAGACAGGTCTCCCACATAATGGGCAATATTAGCCAGGTAGTAATCGTATTGCCATCCTGTTTTTCCTTTCATTTTTTGATACAGGTCTATGATTTTCCAGTAAAGAACTCCCGAAGGGTCAGGGACTCTGAGCTTAATTGGTTTCGACTCAGGGACCCCTAACTTTACATACATCCCTTCTGTAATTTGGTACTGGTCAATATAATCTGGAGTGACAACGGTATTGGGAGCGGCATCATGCCAATGAAATGGCCCTAATAGAGAGCTATTTTCTTCCCTTGATAGGTCAGGGAAACAAACACTCTCCGGGTTCTTTGTCCCTGCCTCAAGGGCTATGTAAATATGGGCCGGACATGACCAACCAAAGGCATTGGAAAAGAGAGCGAAGACTGTTAGGATAATAACGGTGGCTTTATTAAGAACATTTCCCATGGCAATTCTTATTTGTGACGGGGTTTACTTTTTCTCCTACCAACCTCTGCCAATACCAAACCATGAATCAATGAGTTAGGGATTTACCTC
>DASPPQ010000252.1:0-59418 GCA_035625415.1 Thermodesulfobacteriota bacterium | reverse complement strand
GCCAATTTCTTCGTCGCCAATACCTTCGTGATCGCTGAGGTCAACGTCGTCTTCCCATGATCCACATGTCCAATCGTCCCAATGTTCACATGCGGCTTGGTCCTCTCAAATTTCGGCTTCGACATCGCTCAATCCCTCCTTCTCATCTTAACAAAAAGATCCTCGAATCCCAAGTTTCCTTGGAGCCCACGATCGGATTTGAACCGATGACCTCTTCCTTACCAAGGAAGTGCTCCACCGACTGAGCTACGTGGGCCAAAAACAAACAAAAACCTATCGGTTATTAAAGACAGGCCGGCCGAATTATTAGAAGATAAATCAGTAAAACCATTTATCATAATGGAGCGGGAAACGGGGATCGAACCCGCGACCCTCAGCTTGGAAGGCTGATGCTCTACCAACTGAGCTACTCCCGCGTTTCAATAGAAAACCATCTCCGTCGATACTTGATATCCAATCACCGAGCTTTCTCTTCACCCTATTTGACCCACAACTTTCTCCACGAAGATCAAACTCTCCGCCTCTCATGTCTGACAGAGGTAGACAATGAAGCGTGCTTACAGCGCCTAAATGATTCAATTTGAATTTAACAGTAAGGTTGAATGGTTTAGACAATCGCCCGCTGGCAAGCCTGGTGGAAAGGGGAGGATGTGCTCGATCGCTTCGTTCTCTCCGCCTCCCCCGACTCTCTCGGGGTCGCCGAACCTTATTCCCCTCCACCCGTCGGGGAAAGGTTCTCATCCTCCACTCCATTCATCTCTCAAATAGTAAACCTGGTGGAGAGGGGAGGATTCGAACCTCCGAAGGCATCGCCAACAGATTTACAGTCTGTCCCCTTTGGCCGCTCGGGAACCTCTCCGACTCTAAATCCCCATTTTCTTGATTGATCGTTTCCTCCCGGTATAGAAAAGATTGGAAAATCAAAGAGTTACATCAGTGGAATAATGATCACAAAGGATTTAACTTATAGTATCTAACAAAATAATACTCCTTTGTCAAGAAATTTTTCAAAAAATTAAATAATTCCTTGCCTCTGCTCCTACTATCATTATACTATTCTCTCAGCCTTAGTCTAAACCTGAATCAATAATGGGGGTGTTCGTTCTGAAGAAATTTGGGGTATTCCTTTTGATCGTTTCAGCACCCCTGCCCCTTTCTCTTTTTTATCCAGCTTCAATCCCATCCCAAGAATCTTCACATGAAAGGATTATCCTTAAGGGATTCGACGGGAGCCCGCTTACCCTTGAGAGCAAGACACCTTACAGCCCAAAGAAAACCTGCGGGGGCTGCCACAATTATAGCCAAATTACGAATGGTTACCATTTCCAGCAAGGCCGAGCGGATGGAATGGGTAAAATTGTCATAAGTGATACGTTCGACCCCAAGTACCCTTGGAATTTGTCCTCGGGAATGTATGGGAAATATCTGGTTGCCTCTGTGGGTTCGTCTCAACTGGCTAAAAAGATCAACCAGGATCCGTCCGAAATTGACAAATCCTCTTTTTGCTTCGTTCAGAATTGCGGAGGCTGTCACCCAGGGGGAGGATGGGGTGAGTTGGATCGGGGAGGTAACCTCTATTATGACGAAGAAAGAAAAAAGTTTGGCTATGAAGATTCCCAAGGAACTCCTTTGTTAGACGGTGACTATACCCCGGTTAGTAACGGCAATGGCCAATACGGAGCTCCCTGGGATCAAAGCGGTGTGAGCGAGGCCGATTGCCTGATCTGCCACCTAAAGGGTTATCAATGGAAGGAACGAGGCGCAACCTTGAGAGGAAAGTTTTTTAAGTACGGGCCTACGGTCGGAGCGGGGTGGGCAAATATTATACTCTCTGTGGATGAATCTGGAAATTTAAGAGTGGACGAGGTGATAGTAAATTATGCTACGAAAGAGGTGGCTGATTTCGAAAATCTTCAGCTGCAGATCGTCAGGAGGCCCCCCGACGAGAATTGCTGGTTTTGCCATGCCGCGGCCGATGGAAGAATGAGAGGCCGTCAGTGGGGTTTAGAGAAGGACATCCATAAAGCAAAGGGGCTCGACTGCATCTCCTGTCATCCAAGTGATAAGGAGCATAATTTTGCTAAAGGGGATACCCCCCAGCAGACAGTACGAAATGATCTGAACAACAGCATGCATTCCTGCGAAGACTGCCATTACAGAGGCAAGGATAAGAGAGCCTCCAGATACAAACATCCTTTCTCCCCGCGCCACTTAAAACTGATCGCCTGCCAGACCTGTCATATTCCCTTTCAGACCGCAGCCGCAGACCTTGTGTACGATTGTGCCTCAACAGGTTGGACCTCTGTCTTTGACACCTCAAGGTTTCTCTCCAACGATCCTCTGGATCCCAAAAGGTCTGTCCCGGGAGTAGAGCCGAATATCTGGTATCCTGCCATCACAAAATGGAAGGGCAGAATGATTCCCGTCAAGTCATTAGCCGTGATCTACTGGGGAGACCTGGATCCAAAGACCAATGTGGTGAAACCGATCTCCCTCTGGAAGATACAAGATTTGAAAAAACCTCCGCTCAAGGATGATAACGGAGATGGCGTTGCCGAAGTGAATTCTCTTGAAGAAATCAAAGCCTTTTTAAAAGCACTCAAGGGAAACGATAAATTTGGAAATCCTGTCGCCACCCATCCCGTGCTGATGAAAGGAGGGTTTCTCTATCAGTTGAATAAGAAAGGAGAAGTGGAAAAGGCCAAACATGAGCAGGCCGAAGCCCTTGACTTTTCTCTCAGCCATAATGTGATGTCCGGATCGGACGTCATCGGTGCCCGAGGTTGTAAGGAATGCCACTCCCAAAAATCTCCGTTCTTCTTGAGGAAGGTTCTGGTCGATCCTTACGACGAAAAAGGGAAACCCGTTTATATTGAAAACTGGGAGCGCCTCGGAATCGATAAAGAAAAATTGAGCCGCCTTCTAATGGATCAGTAATGAATGAGTAAAAGGACTTCATCCAAGATGACCCCTAAAACCCTCTCGCTTCCCTAAGGTCATTTCGAATCGTGGTCCCGTGTCCCCCACAAGCTCTCAACTCCCTTGAAGACATCGGAATGATGCTGAAGGATATTCCCGCACCGGCTGCGCCAGAATTGGTAGTTATGTCCAGACTTCCCGTTAAAGGGCTGAACCGGAATCCGATGGTTGATTTCTCTCAATACCCTCTCGAATTCTTTATTCCCTTCCGTAATTCCCTCGAATCCTTCCTTCGATCCGTAATCAAAGTAGAGCCACGGGGGCAACCTACTCATTCCCTTCTTCTTGATCAGGTCCAAGGGATTGTTGGCCCGGATATATTCCGAGTCGAGAGAAGAGCCGGAAGGAAGTTTATTGGGCTCAAGTCGACCGAAGACCTCTAAGAATTCGGGCAGAACCATCTTCAGCATCCATTTATCCTGAAGGAGTCCGATGTCGAGAAGCCCGCTCTGGCTGCTTATCGACTGGAAGAGATGCGGATATTTTAGTCCAAGCTTTAAGGCCCCGAATCCCCCCATTGAATTGCCACCGAGGCCCCTTCTCCGAAGAAGCCTCTCCTTGTAGACGGATTGAGATTCAATGTACCGAAGCAGCTCAAGAAAGTACGATTCATGTTTTCCCAGGGCTCCAGGCTTCATATAGAGGAAAGGGAAGAGTGAATAATTCAACGCCTCCCCAGGGTAAAAATCATCGCAAGCCTTCTGATTCTTCGTTTCGGGGAAAAGTCTTTTCCCATCACTCGCATCCGTATAAAATCCGTTGTCTCCATCGGGGAGGACGATGACCATCTTCTGAAGGGGACGAAATGGATCGTTCAAACTTCCGCGAGCATGAAGGTTATGCGAGACAACCGACTGGGCGATCTCCTTCGGAGTATAGTCACTCTTGGAGAAACCACCGCGCTGAGAAAGCTCTTGAAAGCGTATCTCCAACGATTGTTCCAAATCTCGATAAGTCTTATTCTTTGAGTCCATCATCGCATAGGCGACGACAGCGATATCTTCATGAAAAAGCCAGTGATATTCTTCCTCCTTCACTTCGCAGAGTAGCCTCCTTGCTTTTTCAGGCGAATGAACGTTCCACCAAATTCCTGTTCGATGAAAGTTATATCCATGAAGAAGAAACAAGACTGGATATCGGGCGTTTGGATTCTGAAAAAATTCTTCCGGCAGGATGATGAAAAAACCTTTCTCTTTATTCAACTGACTTGAAAAAAAGATCTCATACCGGACGAGATATTGAAACGTTTGGGATGCTTTCGGGAAGATAAAATAGGAAAGGCCCGGATCTTCGGCGCAGCAGGGCGGTTGGGCCCCGAGGGTTTCCAGCGACCCAATAAATATGAACAATACAGAAAAAAGAATGATGCAAAACCTTTTTGGGTTCTTCATGTCAATTAGGGCTAATATACCTTCAAAAAAAAGCCACGACAATAACTAAAATCATAGTTTCAACTCACGCTTTTGAATTTTTAAAGGGAACTCCCCCTCTTTGGCAAGGGGGGATAATCCTCTTCTCTTCCTTCCTGAAACATTTACTTTTCTGATTTTTGGAAAAAGTGTATATTACAATCGATAGTCAGGAGCATGGGTGCACCCCCGCCCTTTTTAATAATTCATAACCACGACTGACTAGGTCGTTAACTTTTAAATGAAATAAAAGGGATAAAATGCACGATTGGCGTCAGGACCCTGCTACTGAACTGCAGAAAAAGCGTTTGAAAAATGAAGGTATCGACTTTCCTGAAAACATAACGAAAGGTGAAGCATCTGACCTTATCGGAACTATCGAAGAACCTAGCGTAGATGAACTAGCCATATTAAGATTCTTCAAAGTGCCCGGTATCGCAAAGATGTCTCAAACCGATGCAAGGCGAAAAATTGATGAACTTTTTGCTGATGAGCAGAAAGTTAAAAAGTGGGAGGAGAGACCCGCCGGTACGACACAAAAAGATATTTATAAATTCTTTAATATCCCCTTGCCCCAAAATTTACGTTATAAAGATGCTGAGGAGGTTTTAATTGAGCTATTCGAAGATGAAGCAAAAAAAGAAGCTTGGGAAAATCATGAAGATAAACTTTCTAAACGGAAAAGCTGGTTTGAAGATACTCTTTTTTTGATAAATGATGATAGAGATTTATATAATTGCAAAAAAATAAGCAAGACATTATTCAAGCAAATAGTGGAGTCATTAGAATCGTCTGGCATGCCATTAGAAATGATAGAAGAAAACCCAAAACTGATATTTGAAAAGGCACTAGAAATAGATCCAAACTTACGCATGGGATCGGTTACCCGCAGAAGATCTTATTCCTCACGACCAACTATCAAGATAGGTAAATCTGGATGCAGTGTTGTTTTAGCCGTGATAATCGCAATAATTATTTTATTAGTTATTAAGGTATTTTGAAATTGAAAAGGCAACAAGATACTGTTCCGAATGCGGAATAAGGCGACACTTTTATCCTTCAGAGAATATTACATTATCTTCTTTCTAATGGAAATCATCGCCTTTTAATGTAGATTGACCCTCACTCTTTGTTATCCATTTTCAAGAGTTGCCTCAAAGTTTCTACAGCCCGTGCCCTCCATCAAAAACCACCATTACAGAATCCTCATAAAATTATTTGATCATGATCGATAATTGGTTTAAATTTGTACACACACGAAAGCAATCTTGTTATTTGGCGTCGCCCCCTCCCCCACTCCCTCTCCCCTTCAAGGGGAGAGGGGAAGGGCAATGCTTGCATGAATTTTATCTGATCTTCTCTATAAAAGTCTTAGCAGCTTTCATGGCATCTTTGACGACAGCCACATCTTCTAATAGACCTCTA
This sequence comes from Thermodesulfobacteriota bacterium, assembly GCA_035625415.1. Classification (GTDB taxonomy): domain Bacteria; phylum Desulfobacterota; class BSN033; order BSN033; family UBA1163; genus UBA1163. Next base: position 53,605 of record DASPPQ010000252.1, on the reverse strand, counting down.
TAATATCCTGCAATATGCAATAATTTATAGAGTTTTTCAAACTCCTTCAGCAGCTTACCATCGTGAACCATCAGATGCTTTCGCAGCATCTCCCTGTAACCGTCCACAGATTGGGGTAGCTCCCTTTCCTCAACCCCTTTCTTGATTAAGTACTGATCAATGGCTTTAAGAACTTCCAGGTATGCGGTCCCGCAAGCCTCCTGAACAGGCTTGACATCGCTATAGGTGTTATCCTCTACCTGAACAGTTTTCAACATCTCCCTTGCATTCTCTAAATATCTTAGCGCTTCCTTCATTGCAAACATCCTTAGCCTGACTAAAAACATTTTAAACTTATATCATTATCAGGTCAAGTTGATTTTCCCACGACGGGGCCATGTCAAGAGGTTCTTTATCGCCAGTGTAGCAGAGGCGTAAAGTCTACTGCTGGCTCTTGGTTACAGAAGGAATGTAAGAGAGGAAAACAAGAGAGAGCTTTGCCAAAGAGACGGAAAAGCAAGAAGACCTTTGCTATAAAGGGAAGAATAAAGAAATGAACCGCTCGATTAAGCGTAGATTGTAAAATTATTTGATCAGGATAGACAATTGGTTTAAATTAGGAAAGTGAAGCTACCCGCCCACAGGGCGGGGCTTCTCGAAGAGGAAGTTTCGTTGATATTGCGCCCCTTGACCTCGCCTACAAGGCGGGGCTTGCGGGACACGTTTCGGTCAAGGGAAGAGGGGAGAAGGGAAGAGAGGGACTCTATGGAGAAGAATTGGGAGGCAATGCACGCAATCTTCAAGCCAGAATCTATCGCAGTCATCGGGGCTTCGGACAATCCGGGGAAATTGGGATCTCATGTCATGAGAAGTCTGACGGAGGGAGGATATCCGGGCAGAATCTACCCTGTCAATCCGGGAAAAGATGAAATTCTCGGGGTCAAAACCTATCCTTCCCTTTTCCAAATCCCGGATACCGTTGATTTGTCAATCATCGTCCTTCCAGCCGAACAGGTGCCGCGAATCATAAGGGAATGTCGGGAAAAGAATGTCAAGGGGATCATCCTCATCACCGCCGGGTTTAAAGAAATTGAAGATAGAAGAGGAGAGACATTGCAGAGAGAGATAACCGAATTGGCATCCCGATTCGGCATCAGGATCATCGGCCCGAATACCTTCGGAATTGTAAATCTCCATCTTCCCTTGAACGCATCGTTTACGCCGGAATTCTCCTGGATGGAGAAAGGAGGCATCAGCCTTGTCAGCCAGAGCGGAGGGATGTCTCACCTGATGGCTTTTCTGTCCCTTCAAGACAAGGTTGGATTTAGCAAAATTGTCGGATTAGGAAATCGCTGTAATATTGATTTCGCGGAGATGGTCGAATACCTCCTCCACGATGATCAAACCAATGTCATTGCCCTTTACATAGAGGGAATCGATTTTCCGAAAAAATTGATGGAGGTGGTCAAGAGAGGAAATCGGGAAAAACCTATCCTCGCTTACAAAGTCGGGCGTTCCACCACGAGTGACAGGGCGTCCCAGTTTCATACGGGCTCTCTTGCGGGGAAACATGAAATCTACGAGGGTGCCTTTAGACAGGTTGGTATTCTGACGGTGGGAAGTTCGGAAGAACTCCTGGATACGGCAAAGGGTTTGGCCATGTGCCCACGTCCCGGAGGGGCCAAAGTGGCCGTGCTTTCCGGTCAGGCCGGTCCAGGGATGGCGGCCTGCGACGTCTGCGACATGGAAGGGTTATTGATTCCTCCTTTTTCCGCAGAAACTCAAAAGAGAGTCGACGAGCTTCTTCCTCCCCTTGCCATCAGAACGAACCCGGTAGATATGGGACCGGCATGGTATGACTCAGAAGCAATCAAAGGAATTGTACAGGCTGTTCTCCAAGATAAAAGGATTGATGCCGTGATCCTATGCCTGATGTTCGCATCGGCCAACAGGTCTGCTGTGGGAGTCTTAGCCGATTTATTGTCGCAGGGGAGAACAGACAAGCCAATCCTATGCTGTTTCTCCGCTCCGCCAGGAATCTGGGACGGCGAAATCAAACGGCTTGAAGGATCGGGTATTCCAAATTATCCCACCCCGGAAAGAGCTGCCAAGACTCTTGTGAATCTTTACCGGCTCAAGATAATAAGATCATAGGAAAGTGTTGAAGAAAAGATGGATTTTTTTAATTCTCTCCTCATCCGTATGACTTTGGCAGTGATCGGAGGAATCTTCTACGCCTTTCTTACCTATTTGATCGTCATGTTGGTCAATCTCCCCTACGAATTTGTCATTCTCGCCTCGGTCTTCGTCTACCTTTTTTACCTCGCTTCAAGGCTTCTTCTCCTCTTTTCGGGAATTGACTCTCCCTACTATTCAAAGGGAAGAAAAACGCTCCCCAAAACGTCCATTAAAGAAAATTATTTCTATAACACGGCCCAATGGGTCGGGAAGTTCTATCACCAGCATGATCTTGTCCTTTTTGTTTTTCTAGGTATCCTTTCCATTGCATTTCTCATCTCCCTTGTTATGGATGGGTTGAGCGGAAGCCCCTTTGGAAATACTGCTCGTGATCTATGGAATACTTTGCTTCCTCCGTCCTGATGTTTCTTCTTCCGGCTCGCTCGTGATAGATAAGGGGGCCCTCAAAATAACTTTTGTTTTGGGTCAATATTCTTAGAGGAAGGCGTAAAGATAAAATGGAGGCATGCCTCAATTACGGATAATGATGGCGACCGGTGAATCCGGCCTCTACAACCTCTGAATGAGGTAAATAAACATAGGGAGACGGCCCTGGGTTTTCAATTTAAGGAATCTTCTCAGTAATTTCCCCTTTTCCGCCTTATCTCTCAACCCTTCTTCCATAAGGGGAGACAGATAGACAGCCCCTTTGCCCCGGGGCAGATTGGGTCTGTCTCCGATCAACTCTAAGACTGACGGTAAGTGACTCGCAGGAAGATCTTTTCCGAAAACGAAGTTTGCAGTCACCTCAATCTTTTCGTACCTTCTGTTGATATCCGAGATCCTGAGAAAAGCCTCGCGAACCTGTTCGACAGAGACAGGCTTCTTCAGCCCCTCCAAAGTTGCAGGGTCATTCGATTCAAGCCCTACGTTGATGTAAGTAGAAAAAGGGAGGCCATCGAGTGACTCAAACAGCCTCTCTTCAGAATGAATAACCGAATCGATGCTCCCGAAGAAAAAAAGAGAAGTCCCCCTGAGGTAGGAGCGGTCGAGTTCGAATACTTTGTAGGCCTCTTGGGCTGCCAGTTCAACGACTTCCCGGCCTGCGGAAAGAGCATCATGCTGCCCCAAAAAAATGGCGTTGTAGTTGTGAAGGTCCTTCCCATAAAACCGCTTCAAGCTTTTGATCTGGCCTACGATGTTTTTGGGAGATCGAGGAGCGAAATCTTGTCCTGTCTTCACTCCACAAAAGCCACAGTTATAAAGACATCCATCCGCCACAACGATGGGAATAACTTCATAATCCACATGCCGGCTATCAGGCGGAAGAACGGTAACCTGCCCCCCAATGAGTTGATGCAATTGATCCGACTTCAATCTCAGAGTCTTTTCATCATTCTTGTTGATCCGAGTCAAGAAATCTTTGAGACTCTTTGGCTTAGCATCTGAAAGCCGCTCTCCTAGGCCAGCCTGCAGTGATTGCCAGGACTTCATGGCAGAATTGACCGCTACATCACTAAACGGATTGTCGCCAACAATAGCGTTACTTGAATAAGGAACACAGGGAAAGTAATATTCGCCGAAGTAGTCGTAAACATCCTTATAGTCACCCGCTGAGTAGTAAATCCAATCGTTACTGATGGTTCGCTTCAGCCATTCCGCCGGATGAGGCCAGCCCTGACCGATTCCCTGGATGTATTTGATTTCTCCGTTCAGATTGAATTGAAAAATGTGATCCGGAGTTTTTATCTCCGAAAAATGACCGTATCGGACTGGAAAACTGACCTTAGAGAACTCCTTTGATCCTTCTTTGTCAACGGTGATGATGAGATTGTTAAACCGGTAGGTTTCCATGGATCACTTTTAACGAAATTTGAAACCAGTTTAAACGCTATGGGGTGGTTTTTCAAGCCTCCTCTTTTGTGTTATCATTAACCGGAATTGCCCTGGACGAATCAGGCAAAACCGATGATACGAAGTGCCTCAAAAATAGCCAGCCTCATGGCATCGGGAGTGTTATCCGTTTCTGGACCAAGTTCGTAGAGGGCGCACCCGAAGAACAAAAGAAGATGGTCAGAGATGTGAACTTCTGGCGCCAATACCAAGCAGGCTTTATCGGTTTTCAATATTTCTGCTTTAATTGCATGAAGTCCTGTCCGGTCGGCCAGTGACGGAATTTACAGAGAAAAATGGAATCGGGGCATTTTATTTTTTGATAACTGCTTGTCCAACTGCGATCTTACCTTGAATGTCAAACCTTTTTTCTAAGAAAACATTAGATTTTTTGGAACCGAATCAGTGCGGTTGGTGTCTTTAATACTAAAACTAATGCACCCCTCACCCTGACCTTCTTCCCCGCGGGGAGAGGGAAGACGTGGAGAAAAGGAGGATTTTACCATGAAAAGGTTAGTTATCTTGATCATTCTCGTCTCTTTTCTTTTTTCTATGCAAGTGGGTTTCTCTGCGCCCCTGACCAGTACGGTCAAGGATCAGCAGGACGTAGCGGTCACCATTTACAACTCGAATGTGGGTCTGGTGAAGGATACTCGCCTCATTGACTTTAAACCCGGCCTCCATGAATTGAAGTTCATGGATGTGGCAGCCAAGATTGATCCTACAACGGTCCACATCAAGTCCCTGATCAACGGATCCAGCCTCAACGTCTTTGAGCAGAATTATGAATACGACCTTCTCAATCCCCAGAAACTTCTTGAAAAGTATATGGGGCAGAAGGTCCAACTTGCTACCATCAACCCTGAGACGAAAAAGGAGGAGATCGTTGATGCCACTCTTCTGTCTACCCAAGGAGGAAACGTTTTCCAAATAGGAGATAAGATCTCCATTGGCCATCCTGGGAGGATTCTCCTCTCAAGAATTCCTGAGAACCTCATCCCTCAGCCGACATTGGTATGGATGGTGGAGAACAAACTTTCTAAACCTCAAAAGGTTGAAGCCTCCTACCTCACCTCTGGAATTAACTGGAAGGCCGATTACGTGGCGGTCTTGAATAAATTGGACGCGATGACTGATTTGACCGGCTGGGTCACGATTGATAATCGGAGCGGTGCCACTTACCAGAATGCCCTGCTGAAACTGGTAGCCGGCGATATCCATCGAGTTCAGGCAGAGGCGCCGATGACGGCTGGCAAAATTAGGATGGCTGCAACGGAGGCCGCAAGCCCTCAATTTAAAGAAGAATCTTTCTTCGAATATCATCTTTATACTCTGGATCGAAGAACGACAATCAAAGATAATCAGACCAAGCAGATGACTCTTCTTGACGCCAATCAGGTTCCCATCAAGAAACTTTTTATCTTTTCAGGCTACCCATCGTATTATTACTACCAGGATCAGAACCCAAGTAAGCAAAAGATCGGGGTCTTTCTCGAACTCGAAAATTCAAAAAAGAACAACCTCGGAATTCCCCTTCCCAAGGGAACCATCCGTGTGTATAAAGAAGACAAAGACGGAAGCCTCCAATTTGTGGGAGAGGATAGTATCGATCATACTCCAAAGGACGAAAAATTTAAGATCAAGATTGGAGAGGCTTTCGACGTGGTCGGAGAGAGGGTTCAGACCGATTACAAACGGCTGGGCCGAAATCTTTTTGAGGTTGCCTTTGAGGTGAGTTTAAGAAATCACAAGAACGAAGACGTGAAGGTTTTCGTCGAGGAACCCATCCCTGGAGATTGGGAGATGCTTTCAAAGACCCATCCTTATGAGAAGGTCAATGCTCACCTGATTCGGTTTGAGGTCCCCGTGGCTAAAGACAAGGAAGAAAAGGTGAAGTATCGAATCCGGTTTAAATATTAAGAAATCAAGGTTCAAGGATTCAAGGGTGCAAGGGCCCAAATTCAAACAGTCTATAAGGTTCGTTCCTCCACGAGCACACTAAGAAAACGGCGGCAGTAAATGCCGCTGCGGCTCTACTACTCTACGCGCCAAGCCCTACGCTTTATGCGATGTCAGATGGTCCTGATCTCCTGCCGCATAAACACCAGATAACAAACTCCAAAACAGACGAAAGTCATGGCGACGATGGAAATCAGAAACGGGGCGACGATCAGGAGACTCTGTAAAAGGGGAAGCGGATTTTGAAAGCGAGCCGCTGATAGCTTCTCTAGGGGTCCCATTAAAGCGTAAGCGATGGGTCTTGTGGTTTGATTCATCGGATTGAGGACCAAGGAAGTAGCGTCGCTATAAAGGCTCACGGGAGAGAAAAGGGAAACCGTGTTCTGTATTCGTTCATGTTGAATAACGACATTGGGATCTATTCCACCGCCGCTTTGACTCATCGGAGCGATCGCGTTCGCAAGGGCGCCTGCTCCTAAGCTCACGAAGAAGGAAAAAAATATCCAGACCGCTAAGGAGGCCAGCGCAGAGGTGGCCGTACTGCGAAAGACCACTGAAAAGAGGATCGATATCCCCAGCCAGAAAGAAATGTAGAGGATACTCGTGATCACATAGATCGCAAGGCGCCAGACCTCTTCCGAACCGGGCACCACACCGATCAATCGAATACCCAAACCCGCGATGATCAGGACAATCCCAACTAACACAATCGTGATCGTGGTCACGCCTGCCAGAAACTTTGCGTTAATGATCGAGTCACGATAGATGGGCTGCGAAGCCAGTTTGCTCAGCGTCCGGGAGACTCTTTCCCGGTTGATTGAATCAAATCCAAGAAAGATACCGATGAGAGGGCCAAAAAAGCCGATGAACTGGACAAAGGAGAAGAGCTTCCCTGTAGAGGTAAACAGCCACAAAAAGAGAAGGGTGGGCTTCGCCGCTCCTTTTGCTTCTTCCTGGATGCTCATGCCCACCATAGAGGCAATAATCACGCCTACCATCACAATCAATGCACAGATAATAAGAAACCGTACGCTGCTGAAGTGGTCCTCCAACTCTTTTCTAAACAGGGTGAAGATTCCGCGCAAGTCAAGCCTCCTTGAAATATTTCATATAGATTTCTTCAAGTGTGTAATGTTCCTTATCGACCCCCAGTTTCTTCTCAGCCAGTTCTTGAATGGGCCCGACCGCAACCAGACTTCCTTTGATCATGATCCCGACTCGATCACAAATCCTTTGAACCTGATCAAGAAGGTGGGAGGAGAGGAAGATGGTGATGTTCTTCTCCCGGCTCAGGGAATGGATGAGGTCGAGCATCCGGTTCGTTCCATCCGGGTCGAGGCCGATCGTCGGTTCATCGAGGAAAATGAGCTTTGGCTCTTTGATCAAAACCTCCGCAATTCCCAGACGCTGTCTCATCCCCTTTGAATAGGTCCCTACCTTCTTCTTTGCCTCTTCTAAAAGGCCGACTTGTTCAAGCAATCCATCAATATTCTTGTCGGAAACTCTATCAGGAATTCGGTTCAAACGAGCAATGAAACGAAGATTCTGTCTGGCATCCATATCGTCATAGAAACCCACATTTTCAGGAAGATACCCGACCCTCTCTTTCACGCGGAGAGGTTCGCGTGCTGGATCGAACCCGATGACTCGAACCTTCCCTGAGGTAGGCTCGGTAAGACCCAAGAACATGAGGAGGGTCGTCGTTTTGCCTGCTCCGTTTGGACCGAGAAACCCAAATACCTCCCCTTCCTGAATCTGAAGAGTGAGGTTATTCACAGCGGTCTGAATTCCATACTTCTTTGTCAGCCCTTCGGCTTCAATGATGATTTGCCCTTCCAATTTAGCGTCTCCCCAGATAGATGAACAGCGCGCTCAGTCCGGCAATCACGAAAATGATGATGCCGATTGCAATCCAACCCCATGCGGTGGAGGCCTTCACGGTTACTCTAAATTCAACGGTCTTGTCCGATTTTTCTCCATTCACCATGACGCCGACAGAGTAATCGCCAACCAGAGCTTGCTGGGATGGCTTGATCGTCACCTCCACCTGCTTCAACGCATCGGGTTGCAAGGCATCAATCTTCTCAGGGTTGAATTTCACTTCCCAATTCTCAGGCTTAAATGACGAAAATGTGATATTTCGATTTATTGCAGACCCCGTACTCTTGACAAAGAGAGAAAGGTTAGCGGTTTTCCCCGGCATGGCCTCCAAGGAGAGTATTCCTGAGGGAGTTCCTGCGTCGAGCTTATAAATGCCCGTCAGGACGACCATCAATCTTACCTCAGCTTTTTTCTCTCCAGAAGTCACCTTCACCAGTATGGGATATTCCCCGGGAGATGCCTCTTTCGCTGGGGTCACCTCAACAGCCACCGACTGACTCGTTCCTCCTTTGATCCGGAAACTGGAGATCTGTTTCTGCTCATACGAAGGTTTGAAATTGATTTCCCACTTTTCTGGTCCGACTGCGGCCAGGTTGAACGTTCGATCCGCCTCAATCTTGTTCATGATATCCAGGGAGAACTCGAATTTGGCATCGGTCTGCCCCCGTAGCACAGGATAAGACGTTGTAATCTGGATGTCCTCCAGACCTGCAGTCCGTTCCTGAACCGTCACATCCAGTTTGTTCGAGGTAGTGAATTTTCCGTCAGCGGTCCGGGCATCGAACTGGAAAGTGTATGTTCCAGGGCCCGCTGTCTTATCAGGCTCCAGGGCGAGAGCCAGGTTCTTCGTCTTTCCAGCAGGAACATATAACCCCGACACCACGTAACTTCCGCCTTTCAACGTCGCCTTCCATCCCTTTGGTATCGTCGAAATCTTGACGTCAATGGTTTCATCCGTTCGGCCCTTATCCTCCAGGATCAAATCCATCCGAACGCTTTCTCCCTTGGGCACAACCACTCCGGAGAATTCCGGAAAAACGGCGATGCCCCGTTCCGGCCTAAGGTCCTTCTTCTCCTCCTGGGCAAGGATCAAGGAGGGAAGGGCAAGACAGAACACTAGAACGACTAATAAGATACATAAAGATGTCCGGCTTCGGTTGACTTCCCGCATAGGTCTACCTCCTAAACACATCCGTTTGAATTTCGAACGTTTAAATTTTCTATCTTGACAAACCCGGGGCAATTTTTTGTCCCCGAAATCTAACCGTTCGTCAAAGGGTTGTCAAGAAATTTCCTGTCGATCTCTTATAAAACATCTTCCCGCCGGATTTCAAACCTGTTCCCCTACCTCCTTTTGTCACACCAAAGAGGAGCCAGGAAGGATAGAACTGTGTTCTTATTGTTCAACGGAAGGAAACATCACCCGGAAGGTCGTCTTACCTTCTCCCGACTCTACCTCCATCTTTCCTTTCATCTGTTTGACCAACCGAGTGGTGATGTGGAGTCCTCTGCCCCTCCCTTCGCCAAGGAGGTACCGGTTTCTGTCCTCTTCTCGAATCTCCCCTGTATTGGTTACTTCGACCACTGCCCAGGAATCTTTTCGATAGGACCGAATGGAGAGGCTCCCCCCTCCTTCAGGAATGGCATTGGAAGCGTTGTTGAAGAGATTGTCTAAAACCCTTTCGACGTGTAGGGGGTAGCATCGAATCCGCAACGGAGATTCTAAATCGCCTTCGATCAAGTGCACGTTCTCCCGCTTCAACTCCTTCATCGCCTCCTCGTTGATCAGAAAGCGTTTTCTCAGCTTCTCCGTCAGATCGACGGTTTCTTCTCTCCCCTCTCCGTGGAGGGTCAGGGCCAACTCCTGAATACGGGATGTCTCCTTCAGAATAATATCCAGGGCTTGAGCCACCTTCTCCTTCTTGGAGGAAAACTCCCCGTCTTCCAGGATCTTCTTGATCCTTTTAGCAAACCCTGCCGCGGCAATAGCCGGATTCTTGAAATCATGAAGGATATCATCCATCTTTTCCAGCCGCAGTCCTTTCATTAATTCCTTGCCAAAGAAGGTAAAAATCTCGATCTCTTCATCTGTAAATTTTCGGTGGTGGGCCTGGGCATCGAAGACCAAAAAATAGTTGACGACATCGTTCACCTTTAGAGGGATATAAAGAACAGAATGGATTTGCTGGATCTCCAGAAATCGCTTGAGGTCTGGAGGAAGGAGACGGCTTTTCTGCGGGTTGTGAACGAGAATATAAGAAGGAAGAGTCTTCTCATTCTCAAACTCACCGAAAGGACCAACCTGGTTCACCACGGCATCAATATAGGGTTCACCCCTGACGGAGAAGGTCTTGCCAATCCCATGCTGTATCTCTGGATACCCGGCTTCCAAAACGGCATGGCTCCGATCTTCGCCAACTGAAAAGAGGGAACACCTTTGAATTCTCATGATGTCCACTAACTCCGGGATGACGAGGTTGAAGACATCCTTCATCTTAATCCCCTCCCGTCGCCCCAGCTTCACAAAGATCTGCTCCACGATCTTATCCTTGATCAAATTCAATTTCTGAAGGTCCATGATGCGCTTTCTGGCAATAACGTAGCTGACCCGCCTCGAAAGCATCTCCGCAATCTTGACCTCCAAAGGAGTAAATGCCTTGTCTTTCTCCCTGTAGTAAATCTGGAGGGCTCCTTCGGTATCCACATCCCTAAGAGAGAACCGGGGGATGGAGATCGGGATGGCCAACATTGAATGGATCCCGTGTTTTTGAACCTTCTCCTTATTTTTATACTTTTCCTCTTTCAAAATGTTGGGCACGAAATAGGCTCGATGCGTCTTCACGACCTCGCCTGCGATCGTATGTTCAAAGGGGATCGTAGCCTCACGATCCTCTCCTTGGCCGGGGTAAGATCCGAAAGAGATCATTTCCTCCTTTCCAGGATCGTAGATCCGTATACTCGCCGCCTCTGCCCCGAGAAATTCCACCACGTTTTTGGCGACGATCTCGAGGATCTCCTTTTCGGTGAGAGAGGGGTTAATCTCGAGGACGGCCTCGCTCTGACTGATCAACCGGTCCACGTACTGGTAGATCACGTCTCCTGTGATCATGTCCACCACCCCGGTCACCTCCTCGGGGCGAAGGCCGTAGCCCCCTCTTTTCAGGTTGGTTGTGATAGACTCCAAAACATTTTGATCAATTCTTAAACGGTCCATAAAGGTCTAAGAGGCTCAGGATTTTAGAGACAACTACGACAGATAAAGATATTATAAACCTTTGGTTAAAGGTGTCAACATGATTGCACGGGACAAACGAAGGAGCTTGTCTAGCTTTAAGAAATCCCGCTTTGGCGGAATGAGGGTTGGAAGGCCATTAAGTCTATGGCATGGGCCCAGACTTTTATTCTACTCCTAAATTAAGGATTTGAACGTCGACCGGCGTCTGCCCCGTCCCATCAAAACGGAACAGAAGGGAGCTTCACATGAACGCCATTGTAATTATTCCTCAAGCTTCCTTATCAGGATGGCGCTATTGACTCCCCCGAAGCCTGCTGAAATGGAAAGGCCAAGCTTGACCTCCTTTTTCCTCGCATGGTTAGGGACATAATCCAGGTCGCATTCTGGGTCCGGAAATTCATGGTTGAGCGTGGGGTGGATGATGCCTTTTTCGATGGCCAGGAGGACCGAGATGGCTTCCACGCCACCTGCCGCTCCCAGCAGATGGCCAGTGATCGATTTGGTCGAACTGATGGGAATATGATAAGCCTGTTTTCCGAAGACGTCTTTGATCATTCTTGTCTCCACCCTATCGTTTAGCAGAGTGGAGGTGCCATGGGGATTAATGTAATCAATCTCCTCCGGCTGGATGCCCGCCATCTCGATCGCATCCTTGACAGCCTTCCCCAATGCCTTTCCGTCAGGATCGGGGTCGGTGAGATGGTAGGCATCGGCTGTCATCCCCCACCCAATCACCTCCCCGTAGATGTGGGCCCCCCTCTTTTTGGCGTGATCCAATTCCTCAAAGACCAGCACTCCAGACCCTTCACCCATCACAAACCCATCTCTTTCACGATCGAAGGGCCGGGAGGCTTTCTGCGGATCGTTGTTTCTTGATGACATCGCCCTCAACACATCAAATCCTCCAAAAACATAAGGGGTGATACAAGCATCCGCCCCTCCGGTCACCATAATGTCTTCCCCACCTCCTTGAATTTGGAGAAAACTGTTGATCATGGCGTGAGTGGCTGATGCGCAGGCCGTCGAAACAGCATAAGAAGTCCCCCGGATCCAAAAATATTGGGCCACATGGGAGGTAATAGCGCTCAAATAGATATTTGGAAGAGCAAAAGGGGAAATACCCTTCGGCCCCCTGAATAGGAAACGCTCATGAAAATGTTCCAGCAGGTCCATCGCCTCCACGCCCACTCCCAAGATGACGCCTATTTGATAAGAGTCCAAATCCTTCGGGTGATACACTCCTGTATGTTTGGCCAGTCCTTCTTTTTCCACATCGTTCCTATTCAGTTCGATTCCAGCATCCTTCAGTGCAAGCCAGGTGGCGGCAATGGCAAATTGAGATGTCCTTCCTAGGTGTTTGGAAAGTTTTGACCTCTCCACAAAATGAGAGAGGTCAAATCCTTCGATGGGAGCTCCAATCTGACACCGGTATTGACCCATATCTTTTCCAGGAAATGAAACTCCCCGGAAGGAAGACTTCCCCTCGGTCAAACTTTTCCAGTAAGCCTCTTTTCCAGTCCCTACAGGGGTGATAGGACCGACTCCCGTGATCACCACGCGTTTCTTATAATCCCTCACGCTCGTCTCCTTTCCAGGTTGTCCTGTTATTCTGATCGATTGTCCTTCGTTTTGTCAAGGTAGAAACAATTTTGGAGGGATTTATAGCGGGTACTTTGCCGTCAGATCAATCAAATGGAGAGAACTTCCCGGGGCCATGCGGAAGAGCATGCTGCTCGTGGGAGGGATCTTAATCATTCTTGGATCAGCCCTTGGTTTCACGAATTATCTGATCGATGCCGAAATCCCAATGAAGTTATTTAATTTATTCAAGGCTTATACCGATAGCCCTTTCATATTTCTGATCCTCCTAAACCTCTTTCTTTTAGTCGTGGGCTGTCTCCTGGACATTTTCTCTGCTCTGATCGTTGTCGTACCTCTCATCACCCTCGTCGCCAATGCCTATGGGATTAACCTCATTCACCTCGGCGTTATCTTCCTCGCCAATCTCCAGATTGGGGCCCTCACTCCACCCGTTGGAACGAGCCTTTTCATTTCAAGCCTTCGCTTTGAACAACCCATGTCAAAAATTATTATGGCTTCCCTTCCGTTCATCGCTGTGCTCTTATTTGTGCTGGCGATCATCACCTATGTCCCATGGCTCAGTCTGGCCCTTATAAAATAATTCAAAGTTCCGAGTTCAGAGGTGGGAGTTCGGAGGTTTAAGAACGCGACACCAAAATACTAACCGACTTCTCCGAACAACGAACCGAAACAGTTCGAACTAATATTTTTCTTGGAGAAAGGAAAGGATGGTTTGGTTGACTTCGGCCGGAGTTTCCCACATGGGAATATGGCCACTTTTTTCAACCTTAAGAAACTTCGAGCCTGTGACGGCTTGATGGAGGGTTTCCCCCACTTGGGGAGGAAAGATGAGATCTCTCTCTCCCCAGATGAATAAGGTAGGTTGGTGAATCATGGAGATCTGCCCTCTTAGCTTGAAGGCCTCCTCTGCATGTTTCAGGGTTGAATAGAGAACCCAGGTTGTTCCCTTGATCCTGGAAAGCTGGTACTGCCGATCTATCACTTCCGGCGTGATCAACATGATATCCGAAACACATTCCTGAAGGATCCATTTGACCGAATGTTTGCCCCGCGCCGCAATAACCAGGTAAGGGAGGATTGGAATATCTTTGATGGCTACCAGGGTTCGCAAGGGTTGGTTTCCGACCTGGTGGAGGACATTCGGAGGGACACAATCAATCAATATCAGTCGATCTACTCGTTCGGGATGGAGAATCGCCATGGCCCAGGCAATCCCGCCACCCATCGAATTTCCGATCAGAGTGGCCTTCTTAATTCCTGCCGCGTCCATGAAGTCTTTTAAAAAATGGATATAAGTCTCCGGGGTGTAAGAAACCTTCGGCCGGTCTGAGAAGCCATGGCCGATGAGGTCTACGGCATAAACCCGGTAGAACTGGGAGAGGACATCGATCTGCCTCTCCCATACCCAGATCCCGGCACTGTACCCATGAATCAACAGGAGAGGTTTTCCCTCTCCTTTCACCGTATAAAAAATCGTATGGCCATTAATCTGTATCGTCTTGGGACAAAGGGAAGGGTTCCAGTCTATCCGGTTCGGCCGAACCAGAGGAATGCTGCGTCCCCACAAAAAGGGCGCTAGCAAAAAAGAAACAATCCATCGAAGGTGAATCACAAGGATCCTGTTTTTGAATTCCGATCTGCGATCTTCAACGGAATCTATCCTAAAATTCGGCAACTTCAAAATGCCAAAAATTCTAATGAATGGAAATAGGCAATCGCAAACCTAAAATTCTGTAATCTCTCCTCCTGAAATAGGTCTTCGCGTCTTGATGTTGATGTCAAGAGTGACACCGGGTTCGATCAGGCCCGGCCGACTAGATCCTCGATCCTCCCAATACCCTCTTTCTTCTCGATCGATCATTTCGACCTTGCCAAGCCATTTGCAACTCTTATATCCCCATAAGTTCGGAATGATCATTCTCAAGGGCCCTCCATATTCACCTTCAATGGAGTTCCCGTTGACGCCATAAGCTAAAAGAACTCTGGGATTCTCCAAATCTTTTAATGAGACGGCTGTGCTACATCCACCTCCCACAGAAGTGAATCGGACATGGCTTGTCCCTTCCTCAACCGAAATCCGTCCCAGAAAGTCCATCCATTGAATGCCTTCTCAATCCGCTCGAACCGACCAACCCGACACAGAAGTCGGACGACAGTTTACCCGGCTCTTCGGCATTGCCAATATCTCCTGCCATGAAAAATGTTTTTCTTCCTTAACCAAACCTCCAACGAAAAGAAAATAGTTTCCAAGATCAATCACAGGCATCCCGCCGGCTTTAAAAGCGGGAACGCGGAGGTCTTTGAGAATACTCATCTCCTTTTCTCCTTCTTTTTCTGGAAGAGCCGCTCAATCGACTGCAGTCCCTCCATAAGTCCTTTCTCTCCTTTTATAGTGCCTTGAAGAACCTCTTCACCCACGACGTTAATCGGAATTCCGAGGGCCTGCGCGAAAGCGATCGCAACCTGAGTCAGAAAGGTCTCCTGAAGGCTGAACTGAGGATTCTCCATGTTCCCCTTTACATGGAATTTAACTTTGATCTGATGCCCCTTTTTCTCCAGTAAAGAAACCAGGGTTTCCGCTGGGATCCAAAGGACCATTCCCCCTCCCTCTTTGACGCGGAGATTGATCAGATCGAACTTCCCAGGGGCATCAACCCTCCCCTCCTTCACAGCAATTTTGAAATCCATATCCATCGTGCCAGATTCAATCTCTGCGGTCACTCTTTTCCGGTAATAGGGTTCAAGGGTCTTGACCTCTATGTTTCGGATCTTCAGGGAAGTTTCCGTATCCATATTCTTTGCATCGATCCATCCTTCGGTATCAATGCTCCCTTCCTGCCCTTTCCCGTTCATTTTTGCATATAACCGGACGGGAGAATGCACGGAGGTGAGGGGATACCCAATATTCCTTATTTCAAAATCCATATCTCTCAATTTGATTTGTGCCGGAGGCTCTCCCACTTTTCTGTCCTCAAAATCGACCGAGCCTTTCTGGATTCGAATCCGATCAATCTGAAATTGAATGGGCTCTCTACTCTTCTCCTCTTTTCCCCCAGGAACCTCCTTCCTTCCACTCTCCATTTTTCCCGTCACCCAAGGACCGGCCATGCGCCCCTCCCGTGATCGGTAGAAGAAGAAGGAAGGCCGAAGGATGGTCACTTCTTTCAGGTGTAAAGACCCTTTAACAAGAGAGAGAAGGGATGGATAAACCCTTATCTCCTCGACCTGAAGGAATCTTTGCTTTGAACCCGGGGCTTCATATTGAACTCCCCTCAGAGAGAGGTAAGTGATCCTGAGCTTTATCTCCTCCAGCGTCAATCCATGCCCCATCACCTTCTGCAGGCGGGGCTGAATCAATTTCACGGCGGAAAAGGTCAGGATAAAATACCCCCCGATGCATAGGGCCGCAAGAATTCCGGCTGCGGTCAACCACTTCTTCATCTGCCTAACTCCCCTTTACAATGTGGATTGCAGAATAAAATGCAAATCTTATTATTCGATTTTCACGTTCCCCATTCCGCATTCTGCATTCCGAATTTGAATCAGGGTTTTGCAATTAGAGAAACATCCTTCGACTTTTTCTCATAGGCCTCTTTCAAAAGGCTAAAGATGGACTTGACGACCAATTGAAGGAGGAAAGGGTTGGGTTGAATCGGATTGAGAGGTTTTTCGAGATCCATTGCGACGGACAGGGAAATCTTTGCCTCCTCTTCTCTTCCCAGTTTGAGGAGAACGTAAGCCATCTCCTCCAATCTTCGCTGATAGAGAAATTTTAGCTCTCCTGAAAAGAGTTCGGTCAATGCCTTTTGATAGATCCCTTGGAATCGCACTTCTTTCTGGGCCGGATGGAGAACGATCTTCGACTCCTCTGCCTCCCAGACTTCATCCGTGTAGGGTCGGATTTGTTCCTCCTCAATCCTCCAACTGGAAAAGAGATCTGCCTTCAGAAGGTCTCCCCCCCTCCTCGATAGGCGATCGTCACCTCCAATGCCGTCAGCTTGAAGATAAAAATAGATTAACGGTTTGGCATAGTCTTTTTTGACGCTGTCTATTTCACTCTTCGCGCGGAGATAGTCCTGGGGAGGTGTCCCTTTCCTGTCAAGATTGAATCGGTAGGCCTGTGCGTAGAGATAAGCGACATAAGAAGGTTCCATTTCAACCGTGGGAAATTCATTCTTTTCTTGAACCTCCTCAAAGAAACGCCTGAACCCTTTCCGCGTCATTTCCGCTTGGGAGAAATCAACGATCCCCTCTCTGTCACTGACAACCCCGTGCATGACCGTTAACCCTCGGCCCCGATGAGGGATGATAAGCCACAGAAGCCGGTAGCCGAGAAAATCGATCCCACTCGCGAAACCTTCTTTGAGGTCTGCCTGTAAAGGGCGAAGAATAGATCTTTCTTGACCAGACAACGTCTCCTCCACCGGAATCCCCTTGCTTTTTAGTCGATAAAGGGATCGTTTGATGATTTTTCGACCCTTCCTGTCCCGGGTGACTTCAAACATTCGACGGAGAAGCTTCCCGGTCAGTCTATCCGGGATGGCCACCATTGACTCGGCCAACTTTCCGGCGGTTTGCGGGTCTTTTTCCAACAAAGGGAGGAGAGATCGAAAGATCTCCTCTTCTGGTTTTTCACTTGAAATATCGGTTCTTATCTGTTCAATGAGCGTCTGGATATCTTCCATTTTATCTCTCTTCTGGGTCTCCTAAACAATCAAACTCGCCGTCTTCCTTGGAAGGCTGAGTCACAATTCTAAAGCTTCCGAAGCTGGCGTCCCATCCCTCACGACGGTGGCAACACAGTCTCTTAAGAAGAAAGGACGAAATGGGGTGCTACACCAATGATTGTAAATCGGATGGTCAAAAGCATGGTCATGGTAAGATTTACCAAGAGAGTATTAAGAGAGAGAGCTTCCAGTTTCTTATGGTTGCGAAAATTCCCCAGCCAGACCTGAATAAGGTTCCACAGGATGAGGACAGGGGGAACTCCTGAAAGGGCAAGAAGCCAGGTGGGGGTCAGGCCAAAGCCCCACATCAATTTGATAAACGAGAACCCCGCCAATAGGGAGAGTCCGATGTAGAGGTCTCCCATTCTCTCTTTCCCATACCGGACGACCAGGTTCCTCTTTCCAATCGTCCGATCCGCCTCTTCATCCGGAAACTCATTGATCAGGATAACGTTGAAGATCGAAAACCCGACTGGAATGGAAAGGAGTAATATCTGTGGGCTAAAGAACCCCGTAAAGAGAAAAAAGCCAGTCGCAATGGGCAACCATCCGTAACAGAAACCGATGAGAATTTCTCCCAAACCATGATAGGACCATCGAATCGGCTTGTTTGAATAGAAAAATCCAAAAAGGATGCCTAGCCCTCCTAACAAAAGGGTGCGAAGATCGGTCCGGTACTGAAGATAGATATAGAGAACGATGAGGATGGCCCCTGCCAGACATCCATATCCCAAGACGAGCGAAACCCGCGCAGGGAGGATTCCTCTCACCAAAACTCTCGATCCCCCCGAAAATCGGTTAAAGTTTTGATTGATGCGATCCCCTTCCAGATCACTCCATTCTCCCAGGTAGTAGGTCATCCACATGATGAGGATGGCAGCCATCACAGAAAGCAGATAGAGCCCGGACGGCCCCGTGTAACCCCTGCGCCATGCGAGGATAAATCCTAAGATTAACGGAAGAATTCCCACGGAAAGAAAAGGAATCCGTGAGAGCTTCCACCAAGCAAAAATATAAGTACCCAGTTTCTTCAACAAATTCCTCTTGAACGGATGCGGAAGCGAGTGAGCAGAAACCTGCAAGCAGTAAGCCTTCGGGGAATAGAATTGCTTTCTAGATGCTGCCTACTGCATTTTCTAACCAAGGACGGCCTCCTCCATCATTTTACAAATAGAATATATCGATTCAAAATTCAACATCAAATTTCTTCTTTCCTTCTTCCTTCCGCACATGCCGGCTACGGTCACTCGGCGTGAACCCCGTTAGAAATTCCAGCGGGTCATCACACCCCGCCGGAATTATTCTGGGATCTTACCCCGCCGCAGAGTCTTGCACCGCATGGTGTATAGAGCAGAGCAGCGGGGCCTGATCTCTGACGGGGTGAGGAGGAGGCAGGGACAGCAGAAGTCTGGCCTGAAGGAGTGCATGTGAGAACCGCTACGATACGCTCGTGAAGAAAATTCGACCCGGAGATACGTCGAGATAAATAAAAAAGGGGGCGATGATCTCGATCGTCGAGATCATCGCCCTTCGAGGATTGAAGGAGGCTAGGACCGAAGAGTTTCGGAGGCGTCGAAATTATTAAAATCAGGGCTTTGAAAAACGACTCTCGCTCTCTTGATCGAGATTACTGAACCTTCTCAAAAATCTCTAAATCCAATGAAACAGTCTCGCAAAAAAATAGGAGACGAAGAAGGCATTGGTAAAGACCAGTGCCCAACCGACCACGCTTTCAAAGTTGATCTCAATTTCTCTTCTCTCTCCCGTTTCGTGAATTCCAAAAATTTTTTTCCGGATCACCTACCACTCCTACGACAATTTTGTTAGGAAAGGGCAAATTTGTGGGATAACTGAAGTATTTTACCAATCGTCCAATCGCCTTCTCACTATTTTTAGGAATGCAAAACCACCGAGAATAATTAGGCAAATTATAAATAAAGTCGAGAAGACAAACTCATTCACTATTAGACTCGCTCCCCCTTCCCGCTTAGGGGTAAAGCAAATCTTATGCCAAGAGCGGATGGAAGGTGAAATTGATCGGTATCGAAGGAAAAATTGAGTTAAGGACGATCTGAGCCAAATTCGCCTGAGGCACGAAATATTATGTTCTGGCAATAAATTTAGGCTTTTCTGGGTTTCTTGTGGGTCACATCCCCTTAACTTAAGGGGGGGCGTGGAGGAGTTACTTTCGGCGCCAGTTCAGACAAATCGCTCTGTACATCAAGAAGCACTTCATCATCCCCAAAAACGCATCGCATTAATTCCTTGCGTTCATAGATACTCTGAATGTTACGGATAGATTCCTCTGAGCCTTGAAGCCTCGGCCACCCTCCCGATCCCAAGCACAAGGGCCGCCGTTCTCATAGGAATCTTTTTGGAAAGGGAGATATCCAGAACCTCTTTGAAGCCTTTCTGCATGATCCTGGTCAATCGATCCAGGACCTCCTCTTCGCCCCAGATGAGCTCCTGAAGGTTTTGGACCCATTCAAAATAAGAGACTGTCACGCCTCCCGCATTGGCCAAGATGTCAGGGACTACAAACACTCCCTTGTCATTCAGAATCTCATCCGCTCTCGGAGTCGTCGGACCATTCGCCCCTTCGACGATCATCTTCGCTTTGATCCGAGGAGCGTTTTCCTCTACAATCTGATTCCCTATTGCAGCGGGAACCAGGATATCACACTTCAACTCTAACAATTCTTTATTTGTGATCTCAGTCTCGTCCTTGGTCTCGCAGACAAAACACTTGTATTTTGCCTTGTATTCCAGAGCTCTCATCACATCCAATCCCTTCTCATTGTAAAGCCCCTTTTCTGAATCGCTGATGGCGATGACTTTTGCCCCCAGACGATGAAAGTGCATGGCCGCAACGCCTCCCACGTTCCCACACCCCTGGATGACCACTCTCGCTCCCTCCATCGACATTTTCAGATACTTCAACGCCTCGACAGAGATGATCACCACTCCCCTCCCCGTGGCTTCAAACCTTCCCAAGGATCCTCCCAGCTCAACCGGTTTGCCGGTCACCACGCCCGGGACAGAATAGCCTTTTAGAATGCTAAAGGTATCCATAATCCATGCCATCACCTGCGGGTTCGTATAGACATCCGGAGCAGGAATATCCTGTTCAGGACCCAGCATCATGGAGATCTCCCAGGTAAACCTTCTCGTCAAATGCTCTACCTCATGGAGTGACATCTCTTTCGGGTTACATTGAACGCCTCCTTTGGCCCCTCCGAATGGAATGTTGACCACAGCTGACTTCCAGGTCATCCACATCGACAAAGCCCTCACTTCATCGAGGTCCACATCGGGATGGTATCTTATTCCCCCTTTGGCGGGCCCCCTGGCTACATTGTGCTGGACCCTGTACCCGGTAAAGACCTTGACATTCCCATTGTCCATCTGGACTGGAAAATGGACGATCAACTCCCTCTTTGTATTTTTCAATTTCTCAATCGATCCAGGATCCAGGTTCAAATACTTGGCTGCAAAATCCACTTGTTTTTTTGCCATCTCGAAGGAATCAATCTTCTCATTTTCAGCCATTATCGTAACCCCCTTCACCAAAAATTATAAAAATGCGGCGGCGCTTTCAATAACTTTTTTTCTACCTTTTCTTCCTTTCTTTTTCAAGAGAAATCTTTTGATCTCTCTATAGGAAATTCTTGTCGAAAAGATCGTCAGGATTGTCGAACCGGATGATCACTAAGCCGCTTGAGCGAGTAATCACGATGGATAGTCGCAACCTATTGATTTTCTGCGCGCCTTCGGGATGGGTCTGCTGCCGAGGGTTTATAATTTCGCAAAGAAACCTCATTCTCTTAATAGAGCTCGACAACTCTTTCCTGCCTGAAGTTGAACCTATTAAGAAACAAGGACTATGAGGTCTAAGTTTTTTCAATCGATCAAAGCGATTGAACCAGTTGAAACTTCTGAGTAAATCACTGCCTAAAATGTTGTGAGCTTTATCGCCCAACTTCTAAACAATGGACTGGCACAGTCCTTGCTCTATCTACAAGGCAATGATTAACTGATGAACTATGGAAGGGGGTGAGAAACATGAGAAAGACGATCGTTTTATTAGGATTGGTGGCACTCATAATCTTAGGAGTGGCCTACGCTTATGCCCAAGGACCGGGTTCTGGCCCTGGACGTGGAGGAATGCATGAATCCTGGGGCCCCGGAAGGGACTATCCCTTGACTTCCGAACAAAAGGCGAAATTCCAAGAATTGCGTCGAAAGTTCAGAGAGGAAAATGCAAAACTGATCGGTGCGATGGTGACCAAGAAGCTGGAACTTCGGTCTTTATGGACTGATCCGAAAGCTGATTCCAAGGCGATTCTCGACAAGGAAAAGGAGCTGAGAGACCTCAAAAATCAGCTAATGGATAAAGCTGTCCAAATGAGGCTGGAGGCCCGAAAGTTCCTGACTCCTGAACAGATCCAGAACTGGAGCCCGGGCCGGCGAATGGGCCGCGGCCATAGGATGGGTTTCGGCCATGGAATGGGTCGGGGTGAAATGGGCTCTAGTCATGGATGCCATTAGCCGCAGACTCTTAGGATGAGTTGAGAAAGGGGAAGGCTTGGTTCTTCCCCTTTTTATTTTTGACATTTCTAAATCATTTCGGTATGTTTTAAAATGAACTGAAAAAAGCGAGTCTTGATGCGTAGGCGTTAGGATTGATTGCGAGTGGAAAGTATGAAATCGAGAATACGAATACTTATTTTCTTTTTTCTTACACTCCTTATGACGACTTCCTCCTTTTCACAACCTCCAGAAATGGGAATGAGAAAGTGGAGAGGAGAAAGTCCCTGCTGGCGGGCATCCGACCTCGACCTTTCGACGGAGCAGAGAAAAAGCCTTGAGCTGATTCAACAGGCTTTCTTTCGAGAAGCCCAGCTCCTCCGCACACAGCTCTTTACGAGACGTTTGGAACTCCGCGAACTTTTTGTCAGCCCGACCATTAAAATAGAGTTGATCCGCGCGAAAAATTCAGAAATCATCGAACTCGAATCTAAACGGGAAGAGAAGTCGGTCGAATATCTGATCAAGGTAAGAAACCTTCTCACTCCAGAACAATTGCAGAGATGGTGTCCTGAACAAGAACTCCCTGCTTTTCGACACATGCCGTATGGAGCCGGCCCCATGGGACTCACGCATCCGAGGGGTACCTTTCCTCCGCCGGAGTAATCCAGAGGGAAATCAGGACGGGTATATTTTGGCCAAGGAACAGAATAAGATAAAAAAAAGTTTCTCCCTGATCTATCTCGGGTTCTTCTCTGGAATCATTCTCGTCATTCTCATCGTCAACGGACTCTTGGAAATCAACCGAACGCGAAAAGGATTCTATCTCTTGCTGGAGAGGGAAGCGATTGTTCTGATCCAGCATTTCGAGAAAAATATCCAAGAAGCCCTCACTTCTCTCCGATGGGTCGAAAGCGAACCCGGGAAGGTTTCCGTCAACGCCCCTTTCTCAGAAATCTTTTTTGGCCTGGAGGATTCCGTTGCCGAATACCTTCTGGAGGCCGTCTATCGAGTGGATCAAATCGACAGAGAAAGACCTTTGAGCTCCTCTGATTTCAAATACTTCATCGAACAATACCACATCACTTCTATCGAGATCTACGACTCTGAAGGGAACTCCCTCCGGGGGTGGCCCTCTTCATTTTCTCCCCCTGAAAAAAAACTTCTTCTTCGTGAATTGATCGGGAAGAAACAACCGGTGGTGATCGACCTTTTTGGCAAACCCCTTTCCGAAGGGCAGTGGTTCTCGACGGCTGTCTGGAGGAGAACAAAGCCGGAAATCGTAGCTCTTTACCTCAACGGCGAACAGATGAAAAGACTTTTCCGGCAGTTCGCCATCCAAAGGGCGATCTCCGATATCGGTGTCAGAGAGGGTATCCTCTATATCTCCGTTCAGGATGCTTCTTTTAATACGATTGCGAGTACGGACTCAAGCCTTATTGGGAGAAAGGAGGAGGACTCTTTCTTAAAGAACTCCCTCCAAGCCAAACAGGTTCTTTTTCGTCACTATCAATCCTCCAAGGGGCAGAAGATCTTTGAAGTGGTAAAATCCCTCTCTTCCAAGGACCAGACTACGGGACTCATCCGAATTGGGTATAACCCGGCAGAAATTCAACCCATCCTTAGTCAGATCAAAAAAAATGTCTTCCTTTCCGTTTTCTTCTTCCTCATCCTTGGGATCTCTGCAATCACTCTGATAGGAGTAAACCAAAATCGACACCTCGAAAGAATGAAAGAAATGGAGAATCGGATCCTACTGGCGGAAAGACTTTCGTCCCTCGGCCATTTGGCCGCAGGCGTCGCTCACGAGATCCGGAATCCGCTCAATGCTATGGGGATGGGCCTCCAAAGGCTCAAGAGAGAATTTCTCCCTTCGGACGAATCGAAAAGAGAAGAGTATATTTCCTTTACCGAATTGGTCCTCAAAGAAATCAGAAGGGTCAACGATATCATCGAACAGTTTCTCAGCCTCTCCAGACCTTTTCAACTAGACCTGAAAGAATCTTCTCTCGAAGGCCTCCTGAAACATCTGGTCACCTTCTTTCAGGAAGAGGCCTCTTCTCTGGAAATCACTCTCCAGGCAGAAATCCCTGCAGAGCTGCCTCTGATCACCATGGATCCTGAAAAGTTGACACAGGCTTTTATCAATATTATGAAGAATGGAATGCAGGCCATGGGACAAGGAGGGACCCTTCGTATTGAGGCCAAACCTCTGAAGCAGGGTGTAGAAGTCATCATCTCGGATTCGGGTTGCGGAATTCCACCGGAACAGATGGAGACGATTTTCAACTATTACTATACGACGAAGGAGAAAGGAGTGGGGTTGGGGCTTCCGATTGCCCATCGAATTATCGAAGTCCATGGTGGCCAATTGAAAATAGAAAGCCGAGTGGGTTCCGGGACGAAGGTAATCGTCACCCTGCCAATTTAAGCATAGGAAGGCATGGAACGGTTGAAACCGCTCCGTACACGAGTTTGGAGTGAATTCTTAAGAATAAAACATATGGAGAAAGCCAAAATTTTAGTCGCTGAGGACGAAAAAACCCAAAGAGACCTTTTAGAAGGGTTCTTGAAAAAGGAAGGTTTCTCCGTCGAAGCCGTAGCCAACGGGAGGGAAGCTCTTCAGAAACTTGAGGGTAATTTTTTCGATTTGGCCTTGATCGATTATAAAATGCCCACACTCGACGGCCTGCAAACCCTCCGTGAGATTCGAAAACTCTACCCGGATTTCCCTATCATCATGATGACTGCCTATGGAACGGTAGAGACAGCCGTGGCCTCAATGAAAGAAGGGGCTCTGGACTATCTCACCAAACCCATCGATTTAGATGAACTCCTACTTATGCTCCAAAAAGTGATCGAGAGGTCCACCCTCCTTAGAGAGAATAAGGAACTAAAAGCCCAACTTCAAGAGCGCTATGCGTTTCCCCATATCGTCTACGGGAGTCCGAAGATGGAGGAGGTCATGGGGCTGGTGGCCCGGGTGGCCCCCAGCCAAGCCACGGTTCTCATCCGGGGGGAGAGCGGAACAGGAAAAGAATTGATCGCCAACGCCATTCATTATGCAAGCCCTCGCTCCGGAAAGCCTTGGGTGAAAGTGAGCTGTGCGGCGATTCCCGAAACCCTCCTTGAAAGTGAACTCTTCGGTGCCGAGAAAGGGGCCTTTACGGGGGCCACCCAGCGAAGAATTGGCCGATTCGAAGAGGCAGACGGCGGTTCCATCTTTCTCGATGAGATTGGAGACCTCTCCCCGAGCACTCAAGTAAAACTTCTGAGAGTCTTACAGGACAAAGAATTCCAGCGGTTGGGTACAAACATCAATCTCAAAACTGACGTGAGGGTGATCGCGGCCACTCATCGAAACCTTGAGGAGGCGATTACGAAAGGACTTTTTAGAGAGGACCTCTACTACCGGCTCAATGTGATCTCGATTGCCCTCCCCCCCTTGCGGGAGAGGAGAGAAGAGATCCCTATTCTGATCGACTACTTCTTAAAAGAATATTCGGAGGAGAATCAGAAATCAATTCTTGATATTTCTAAAGAGGCAAGGGCCCTTCTCTTGCGTTACCCTTATCCCGGAAATGTCAGAGAACTGGAAAATCTCATCGAACGGGCGGTGATCCTTTGTCGGGGAGAGATGATCACAACCCAGGACCTTCCCTTTCACCTCAAAGATGAAAAATCTGAAACACTATGGCAATCTTCCAAAAAAGAAAAGAGCCTCCCCCAATCTCTCGAGGAGATTGAAAGAGAATCCATCCTCAGGGCCTTGCATCAACACCAGGGAGTTCAGACAAAGGCCGCGGAGAGCCTTGGTATCAGTGAAAGGGTGCTCCGATATAAAATGAAGAAGTATGGAATTAGGCAGTAAGCATTCTTCCCCTGGCGCCTGCCTGCGCAAAGCCGCTCCGGCGAAGGCGGTGGAGAGGGAATTGAAAGGGGAAGGGATATTGTGATTTGGAATTTAAGACCAGACATGATAAGATTTTTTCATAGAGTGGTGGAGAATTAAAATGACCTATTACCGTTACCGTTTTTCATTCGGATATGGTTTGACACCAGTTGTCAAAAATTTAATGACCATCATGGGGATCGTCTTTGTTGTTCAGATGTTTGTCACCAGATGGTTTGATTTCTACTTCGGCCTGGTTCCCCTCCTGATTTGGAAAAAATACTTTCTATGGCAGCTCTTCACTTACATTTTTCTTCACGGAGGATTTTCACATATCTTGTTCAATCTTTTAGCCCTCTGGATGTTTGGCGGCGAATTGGAGAATTATTGGGGACCGAGAAAATTTCTTTTTTATTTCTTCTTCTGCGGGGTTGGTGCTGGGATCTGCACGGTGATCTTCTCTCCTTATCAATCCGTTCCCACCATCGGAGCCTCTGGGGCCATCTACGGACTACTTCTCGCCTTCGGTTGGCTTTTTCCCAACCGACTCATCTACATCTATTTTCTCTTTCCCATTCCGGCAAAATATTTTGTCATCATTTTCGGTCTAATCGAATTCTTCGCTTCAGTGGGGGGAGCAGGAGGCGGCGTCGCCCACCTCACGCACCTGGGTGGCCTTTTATTCGGCCTCTTCTATATGGCTTATCCAACGATCCGTCAAAAAATTCGCCGTGAATACTACAAGCGAAAGTGGTCTCAAAGAGGCCCCGATGATAGGAATTACTATCATTAAAATAAAATGCGATTGGGGGATGCTCGACGGTTGGATCAACTGTAGAACCAAACAATATGAAATCCCAAATCACAAATCCGAAATCCCAAATAATCTCCAAATATCCGATTACCAAAACGGACCCATCTGAGTTTTCCAAGTTTTCGAATTTTGGTTATTGAAATTTGTTTGGTATTTGGGATTTGGTGCAAGCCCTGCACCATGTTAGGTACAGGGCTTGCAATTTGGTACTTATCAAAAATGGTCTCTTCAAATTCCGCATTCCCTGCCTCGCCGATGGCTCATCAAGGCAGGCGCGATCCGCAATCGGCAATTAAGAACGGGGTCTTCATCGGGACGAGCGGCTACAACTATCCTCATTGGTGGGATGGGACATTCTATCCCTCCGACCTTCCCCAGAAAAAATGGCTTGAATTCTACACCGTTTACTTTGCCACAGTCGAATTGAATGTCTCCTTTTACCGCCTGCCTAAAAAAGAGATATTCGAAGGCTGGTATAAACGGACACCGAAAGAGTTTGTCTTTGCCGTTAAAGGGAGCCGGTTCATCACCCACATCAAACGGCTAAAGGATTGCAGGGAGCCCCTTTCTCTTCTTTTCGACCATGCGTCCCCATTAAAGGAGAAATTCGGGGTGGTGCTCTGGCAGCTTCCCCCGCGGTTCAAGTTCCAGATAGGAAGATTGGAGGAATTCTCCGTTCTTCTCTCAACCTTGCCCCGGTCTAAACTTCATCGTCATGCGTTTGAGTTTAGAGATGAGTCGTGGTTTTGCAACGAGGCCTTTCGAATCTTGGAAGAATTTCGCTTTGCCTTTTGCATCGCCCACGGGTCAGGCATCCCTTTTGTTGAGGAAATAACTTCGGACTTTATCTATCTTCGCCTTCACGGCGGCGAATCGCTCTATGGCTCCAATTATTCGGATAAGGAATTGAAGCAATGGGCGGGAAAAATCCAAAATTGGGGAAGAAAGGGCAAGACCGTATTCGTCTATTTCAACAATGATGCCTATGGCTTCGCCGTCAAGAACGCCCTCACCCTGAAAAAATTGGTATCCCAGGACTGAATTACCCATTAGACTTTTTTACCCCCCCTTAATTTAAGGCGGAATGAGGGGGGGGTACTCTTAAGTTAAGAAGGGATGAAGGGGTAAGGAGAGACAACCCACAAAAAAACCAGGAAGAGCCAAAATGTTTTTACTTGCAAATGACTGAATTTTATGATAGGTATAAGCTACTTATGTTAGCTTTGGCTTCAAGCTTTATCCCAAGCTTCACAAAGGCTCCCTCCAAGCCCTCAAGGGGAAATCAGCATCTGATGCTGGCCGGTATCCACCAAACCATTTTCCTCAATCAGTGGGGAGAGCCGGAGACTCAGATAAGCCTTAAGAGGTTGGGAAGTCTCGATAAACTGGGGTCCGTTTTCTTAATCGAGGATCCGGTCAAAGAAGCCCATCATTCAATCTGGATTTATAAAAAGAAGGACAGGATACTCTTTTTCACGAAGAAAAGGCTGATCTCTCATTCCAGATGGAGTGATTTCAGGGAGCAATGGAAAAAATCAAAAGAGGATCCTGAATTTCAGGCGCCTAGAAAGCCCTCTCCCCTCTTTAGTACGACTCTCTCCCTTGTCGCCTAAGCGAGAAAGAGTTTCTCTGCCAATTGTCTTCCAGTCGCGGTCCTGAAGACCTTCGCGATCAACGCCTCAACTTTTTTTCGGTCTTTCGAAAATCCCTCTTCTTCAATATTGACCAACCAATCTGCCTCATACAGAATCTGAAAATTAAGTGTCTCTTCTTCTCTCGGGCTATGATGATGACCAATGATGTCACACATCTCGTCAAGCATCTGTGTCGGTACATTTAATCTTTCCAAAATTTCTCTGGCAATAGCGGGCCCTTCCATCTCCTGATAGTACCCTGAGTGGCTTCCATATTTCCTGTCCGCTTCATGGATCCCGATATCATGCAGATAGGCGACCCCCATCACTACCAGAGGATTTCCGCCTTCCATCTTCAGGATCTGCTCCGCAAACTTGGCAACTTTGATCGCATGATGGACTCGCTTAAAATCTGTCCTGAAATACTTCTTCATTTCCAAAGCGATTCTCTCCCTGAGTAAATGCCCTCCTTCTGCTTTTTGCTTTTCCCTTACGTCTTCGGGCACGGCACCGACACACTGCTCGGCATAGGGACACCATTGAGCACAGCCAAAGTCCAATTTAGGATTGACGATTTCATGCCCACATCGGCACTTGCGTTTGACCTCATCCTTGAAGAACTCAACCCTTCCCCCGCATTGAGGACACGGGGCGTCAAAAATATCTCCTGGCTTCCAAAATCTCATATCCTGCCCTGGACACTTCATATCTTTTCTCCCCTCCTATATCCAATTATGCCAACATATGATGGAAATTTCATTGACTTACGTCAAGTTGGATCTCTAACGGCAAAATTCTCCAATCATATCTGCTCGGGGAGTTACTGTGAAAGGAGGCGAGGATGATTTAACTAGTTGATATCGCTTGCAAAGCGAAAATGTGAAAGCCTGATCGGCGACCTGCTGCGGCATCATCGATTCTCCACCGCGGTTCGCGAGGTTTTTCTCTTGCAAAAAGCCAAATCATGTGTTAACTGAATTTAATTCGGCTATTTATCTCCAAAGGAGGAAAAATGGAAAACAGAGGGAGGGCTCAATGTCCGCGGTAACGATGAAGGAGCTTCTGGAGGCTGGGGTTCATTTTGGCCATGAGACGAAACGTTGGGACCCCAAGATGAAACCTTATATCTTCGGGGCGAGGAATGGAATCTATATCATCGATCTCCAGAAAACCGTCCAGCTCTTTAAGGAAGCTTATCAGTTCGTCCGGGACATCGCGGCCAAAGGAGAATATATCCTCTTCGTCGGGACGAAGAAACAGGCCCAAGAGACGATCTCTGAGCAGGCCAACCGTTGCGGAATGTTCTACGTAAATCATCGCTGGCTGGGAGGAATGCTGACCAACTTCCAGACAATTAAGCGATCCATTGATCGATTGAATAAACTTGAAGCAATGAAAAATGAAGAGATCTACAATCTTCTTCCGAAAAAAGAGGTTCTGGAATTGGAGAAAGAAAGGAGTCGGCTGGAAAAATCGCTGGGGGGTATCAAGGCCATGGATCGGCTTCCCGGGGCCGTCTTCGTCGTGGACCCTAAAAAGGAACGGATTGCCGTGAGGGAGGCTCGAAAAATTAGCATCCCCTCGATCGGCATTGTGGATACCAATTGCAATCCCGAAGAATTGGATTACATTATTCCCGGAAATGATGATGCCATCCGCGCGATTCAGCTGTTCGCCACTAAGATGGCGGACGCGGTCATTGAGGGAAAACAGATCTACGAAAAACAACTCCAGATAGAGGGAGCGAAAGAAGATAAAGAGAGTATGGAAAAAGCGGAACCTCCCAAGCCGATACAGGTAGAAGAAGTGGCCGAGGGAGCGGAGGAGGAATAGGGACGAATGCAAATTTCTGTTGAATTGGTAAAGCATTTAAGACAGAGGACAGGGGCCGGGGTGATCGACTGCAAGACGGCCCTTCAAGAGGCCGAAGGAAATATGGAAGACGCGATTGATTACCTCCGGCGAAAAGGATTGGCCACCGCCGCCAAGAAGGCAGGCCGGATCGCGACCGATGGCCTGGTCTCTTCTTACATCCATGCCGGGGGTAAGATGGGGGTCCTGGTCGAGATCAACTGTGAGACCGATTTTGTCGCGAAGACCGAAGATTTTCAAACCTTCGTAAAAAATATCGCCATGCATATCGCCGCTGCCAATCCCCAATACATCCGGAGGGAGGAGATTCCGGATGAGGTGCTGGAAAGGGAGCGGGCGATCTATCGGACTCAAGCCCAAGAGGCGGGAAAACCTCAAAAGGTGATCGATAAAATCATCGAGGGGAAAATAGAGAGGTTTTATTCCGAGGTTTGCCTTTTGGAGCAGACCTATGTCAGAGACTCCGACCTCACGATCAAGGAATTGCTGGACGCCATGATTGCCAAGGTCGGGGAGAACATTGCGATCCGTCGGTTCGCAAGATTTCAACTGGGTGAAGGGCTATCCTCTCAGCCCCCATCTACCTGCTCTTTCTCGGTGAAGTAGACCCCGTTAGAAATTCCGGTCGGGTATGAGAGCCGACCGGAATGATTTAAGAATTAACCCGCCGAAGTCAGTGGGGATGATTTCTAACGGGATAAGGGAAGTCGCCTTCGCCGAAATATAGGGGCCGGGCGGAAAGAACCCATTGATCCATTCGGCGGCGCCAAGACTTCGGCGTGAGCTCAATTGAGCGCCCTGCTTTTGAAGGGGGGATAAGAACCGCTGCTTTCTTCGGCAGACTCAGGAAACTAAGTTAATCGAAGTGTAGGGTCAACCCTGAATGCTTGCCCTTTCGGCCGGGAGTCCAAGGGTTGCCTTAAACGCTTGTTCCTCCATGCAAAGACCCCGATACAAAAGGATCCTCTTGAAACTGAGCGGCGAGGTGCTGACGGGCCAGGGAGGTTTCGGAATCGATCCCGCCGTGATCCAGAAGATCGCCCTGGAAATCAAAGAGGTAAGAAATCTCAAGGTAGAAGTAGCGATCGTCATTGGCGGAGGCAATATCTTTCGGGGCATGGCCGCCAGCGCGAAAGGAATGGACCGGGCCTCCGCAGACTATATGGGGATGCTGGCCACCGTGATGAACGGCATTGCCCTCCAAGAGGCTCTTGAAAAGATCGACGTTCAAACGCGAGTCCAGACAGCCATCGAAATGCGGGAGGTCGCCGAACCCTATATTCGGAGAAGGGCCATTCGTCACCTAGAAAAGGGCCGGGTGGTGATCTTCGCGGGAGGGACCGGGAACCCTTACTTCACCACCGATACCACCGCTTCCCTTCGAGCCATGGAAATCGGCGCCGATGTCATCCTCAAGGCCACGAAGGTTGACGGCGTCTATGATGCCGATCCCCTGCTTCATAAAGGCGCCCGCAAATACGATGAGCTTACCTATCTTGAGGTGCTCAAGAAGCAATTAAAAGTCATGGATGCAACAGCCATCTCTCTCTGCATGGACAACCAGATCCCTATCATCGTCTTCAACCTGAGGCACAAGGGAAATATCAAACGGGTCATTTTGGGAGAAAAAGTTGGAACAAGAGTGAGAGGATAAGTCATGGATGAGAAAACTTATGCGGAAACCGTCGCGAAGATGGAAAAAACGCTCAGTTCCCTCAAGACAGATATGAATAAAATCAGGACGGGCAGGGCCTCCCTGGCCCTCTTCGATGATATCCGGGTGGATTACTATGGGACGCCAACGCCTCTTAACCAGATGGCCACCTTGTCCGTCCCCGAGCCCAGACTAATCACCATCCAACCGTGGGATACCTCCGTCATCGGTGAAATTGAAAAGGCCATCCTCAAATCGGAACTCGGGGTGACCCCGGCGAGTGATGGGAAAGTGATTCGTATCAACATCCCGCGACTGACGGAAGAACGACGCAAGGAACTGGTCAAGGTGGTGAGAAAGATGGCGGAAGGGGCAAAAGTGGGTATTCGAAACATCCGAAGAGAGGGAAATGATCAGTTAAAGGGGCTGGAGAAAAATAAGAAGATCTCTCAGGATGAACTCCACCAGTCCATGGATAAGGTGCAAAAAACAACGGATCAATTTATCGAAAAAGTGGATGCCGCCCTGGCCGCCAAGGAGAAGGAAATCTTAGAAATCTCTTGAGTTGAAAGGGGGTGATGTCGGTGGCTTATGTCATTACGGAAGAATGTGTGGCTTGCGGGACCTGTGCGGAAGAATGCCCTGCTGAAGCCGTTGAGGAAGGGGAACCCTATGTCATCAACGAAGAGAAATGTACGGAATGCGGAAGCTGTTTTGAGGTATGCCCCGTCGAAGCGATTGTCGAAAAATGAGACCGAAGGGGGAGAGGAATCCTTCTGAGCATCTTCCCCTTTTTTCCCTCCAACGATCTTCCTTTATCTACGCGTCCTTCTCTCCGTGACGATAATCCGTGGTCAAAAATCGAAACCCAGGGATATCCCTGTCATACTGAAATTTTTTCAGCATCTCTCATTTTCGATAACCGATGACATTACTTAATTCAGGCCAAGGCGTAGGATGACGATTACGGATGATGCGTGGATCTTGGATTGAAAAACATTATCTGATATGCTAATGTGAAAAAATACTTCGCCTGAGGACGCTTGCACGAAGAAAGCACTCGTCTCGGTCTTCAAGACGGCCTCTCCATCATGGAAGAAATCGATAAAGAAAACCTCCCCCGCCACATCGCCATTATTATGGATGGAAATGGCCGGTGGGCCAAAAAGAAGCTCCGGAACCGAATCGCCGGCCACATGCAAGGAGTCAGGGCCGTCAGGGAAGTCGTCACCGCCTGCCGTGAATTGGGGATCAAGGTATTAACGCTTTATGCCTTCTCCATCGAGAACTGGAAGAGACCGGCGGATGAGGTGAAGGCCCTGATGGGTCTGCTGAAAGAATATCTTCAAAAAGAGTGTGCGGAGATGGTCCAGAATAATATCCGGCTCAATGCCATCGGTCGCATCGAAGATCTTCCCCCCGATGTCCAGAGGATCCTCGAAGAAATCAAAAAAAGGACCGAACGCTGCGATGGGATGCTTCTCAATTTAGCGTTGAGTTATGGCGGCCGTTCGGAGATCCTTCACGCGGTCCAGGGGATCCTCTCCGACTTCCAAAAGGGAAGGATCAAACCCGAGGAGATTACGATTCAACGCTTTTCTCAGTATCTCTGGACCCACGGGATACCCGATCCGGACCTCCTCATCCGGACGAGCGGTGAATTTCGCATTTCCAATTTCCTCCTTTGGCAGATCGCCTATACGGAGTTATACGTCACCGATACCCTGTGGCCGGATTTCGACCGGAAGGAACTCGTAAAGGCCATCTCCGATTTCCAATCAAGAGAGAGAAGGTTCGGTCTGACCAGCGAACAACTGAACGGGAGAGAAGAATAATCAATTGCGGATTGCCGAATGCGGAATGCGGAATTGAATTCCGAAATCCACAATCCGAAATCCGAATTTGATGAGGCGATATGGGAATAATAGAAAAGAGGAAGGTATGGATGGCGTTGATCATGGTCCCTCCTGTCATTCTTCTGATCGTCCTCTTTCCTCCCTTTGTGCTCCACCTCATGGTGTTTCTGGCCACTTTTTTCGGACTCCGAGAGTACATGCATCTCGTCCTTCCGAATTCCGAATGGATGGAACGCACTATTGGAATAGGACTGGGGCTGATCCTCTCGGCCATCGTTTCACTCGGGGAGATAAAACAGATCCCTTCCTTCTTGGTCATCGTCCTTCTCATTCTTTCCGTCCTCTTCATGGGCACCTCCAAGGACCTTTCTTCCACCATCTCGAAGATGGGAATGATCCTCTTTGGAATTCTCTTTATCGGATTTCTTCTTGCCTATGTCTCGCTGATTCGAAACATGCCCCGTGGAAGGCTATGGGTGCTCTTTCTTACGACAACGGTCTGGGCCGGGGACATCTCTGCTTTGGTGCTTGGCACCTCCTTCGGAAAACATAAACTCTACCCCAAGATCAGTCCCAAGAAAACTTTTGAAGGGCTGGGGGGAGCGATTCTCGGCTCGATCATCGTGGCCGTCGCCTTTGTCCTCCTATTCATCCCCCACATGAAGAAAGGAACCTGTATTCTTCTGGCAGCAGGCCTAGGATTTTTTGGCCAATTGGGAGATTTTACAGAGTCGATGCTGAAACGAAGTGCTCAGGTGAAGGATTCAGGGAATTTGATTCCGGGCCACGGGGGCATGCTGGATCGGCTGGATAGCTTCCTCTTCTCCGCCCCTTTTCTCTACTACTGCCTCCTCTATCTCTTGAAGGAGACCCCATGAAGCGTCTTTCCGTCCTGGGCTCAACAGGTTCGATCGGGGTCAACACGCTTCGTATCGTCAGTCAATTTCCGGAACGATTTGAGGTCGTCAGCCTTTCTGCCGGCCGCAATACGGAGCTTCTCAAACGGCAAATCCTTCAGTTTCGGCCGAAGATCGTCTCGGTTCTTAATCAAGAATTATCGGAGGCCCTTCGAAGGGAGCTTCCGAATGTACCCCTAGAAATCGTTCACGGGGTGGAGGGGCTCATTCAGGTGGCCACCCACCCGGAGGTTAATCAGGTCGTTTCGGCCATCGTGGGTGCGGTCGGCCTCATCCCAACCCTCTCTGCGATCAAGACCGGAAAACCGATTGCTCTGGCCAATAAGGAATCCCTGGTCATGGCGGGGAAGATTATGATGGAAGAGGCCAGAAGGAACCACGTCCAGATTCTACCAGTCGACAGCGAACACAGCGCCATCTTTCAGGCATTGCTCGGCCACCAAAAAGAGGATGTTCATCGCCTGATCCTCACAGCATCGGGAGGACCTTTCCAGAACTCCCCCCTTTCGAGGCTTCACGAGGTCACCGTCAAAGAAGCCCTGAACCACCCTCGCTGGGCGATGGGGAAAAAGATCACCATCGATTCTGCCTCCTTGATGAACAAAGGATTTGAGGTCATCGAGGCCCACTGGCTCTTTGATATCCCCGTTGAAAAGATTGTTGTCCTGATCCATCCGCAGAGCGTCGTTCACTCGATGGTTGAATATGTCGACGGTTCCATCGTCGCCCAGATGGGGATTACGGATATGAAGATTCCCATCTCCTATGCCCTTTCCTTTCCCGAACGACTCAATCTAAACTTGCCTCCCCTCGACCTTTCGAGAAGCGAAGCCCTCACTTTTTCGCCCCCCGATTTGCAAAAATTTCCCTGTCTCCGGCTGGCGTATCAATCCATCGAGACGGGAGAGACGATGCCCGCCATCCTCAACGCGGCCAATGAAGTGGCCGTCAGCGCCTTCTTAGATGGATCTCTCAGATTTACAGAAATCCCGGCCCTCCTCCAGAGGGTGATGGAGGACCACGAGGTAAAACCTGTTCATACGATCGAAGATATCCTGAAAGCCGATCACTGGGCCAGAGAAAGGGCGAGGGCCCTTTTAGGAGGGAAATAACCGTGCTGACCACTATCCTCGCAACAGCTATTGTTCTAGGAATTCTTGTCTTCGTCCATGAGCTGGGCCATTTTATCTTGGCTAAGAGATTAGGCGTGGGCATCCTTAAGTTTTCCTTGGGTTTCGGGCCCAAGCTGATCGGAAAGAAGATTGGAGAAACAGAGTACCAGATTGCCGTCTTTCCTTTGGGAGGATTTGTAAAACCACTGGGAGAGGACCCTCATGAGGAGATTAAGGAAGAGGACCGTCATCGCTCTCTTTGGGCACAGCCGATCTGGAAACGTGCCCTGATCATCAGTGCCGGTCCTTTCTTTAACTTCTTTCTCGCGGCGGTTCTCTTCTCCGGTGTCAACCTGATCGCGGGCCTCCCCTCTCTACCTGTGATCCCCCCGGTCGTGGAGGGCGTCAGCCCTGGCTACCCGGCTGAGAAGGCAGGTCTAAAAAATGGGGATCTCATTCTTTCGATCGATGGGAAAGATATTTCAAGTTGGGAGGAATTACAATCCGCCGTAACGAATAGCCAGGGAAAAGCACTGCCTCTGAAGGTGAAACGTGACGGTGAAATCCTTGAGATCAACGTCACCCCACAGCCGTTCGCTGAGAAAAACCTTTTTGGGGAAAAAATCAGTACTTTCAAAATAGGCGTGACGCATACTCCCGTCAGTGCTGTATACAAAAAGGTAGGTCCCCTTGTAGCCCTCGGAAGTGGACTGGCCCAAACCTGGCAGGTGATTGAGTTGACGGTGATAGGAATTGTAAAACTCATC
This sequence comes from Thermodesulfobacteriota bacterium, assembly GCA_035625415.1. Lineage (GTDB taxonomy): Bacteria > Desulfobacterota > BSN033 > BSN033 > UBA1163 > UBA1163. Next base: position 17,106 of record DASPPQ010000252.1, on the reverse strand, counting down.
GAGAGGGTCATTCCGGCCAAAGAAATCGGCAGCCCCATCATGATCGCTAAGATGGCTGGCGAGCAAGCCAGAAGGGGACTGCTGAGCCTGGCTATCTTCACGGCCATCATCAGTATCAACCTCGGCGTCATCAACCTCTTTCCCATTCCCATCCTAGACGGAGGCCACCTCCTCTTTCTGGGATTAGAGGCGGTCTTGCGAGGACCGATCAGTCTCCGGAAAATGGAAATCGCGCAGCAAGTCGGCTTAATCTTTATTATCCTCCTGATGCTCTTTGCCATCCGTAATGATCTGATCCGATATTTCTTTCCTGGAGGGTTTAAATTCTGAGAGGCACCCCTTCCCCCCTTTCCCTCAAGGGGAGAAATCCGGGGTGAGCGTGAATAAATGAAGGTCCTCGGCATCGATACTTCCACATCGTGTGGAAGTGTGGGCTTGATGGAAAACGAAGAAGTCATCTCCGAATATCTGCTCGATATCCCCGTAACTCATTCTGAAAGACTCCTTGGAGCAATCGAATTTGTCCTAAGAGAAGCCCACTGCCGTATTGAACAGATAGAGGGCTGGGTCGTTGCCCTGGGTCCGGGTTCCTTTACGGGGTTGAGAATTGGAGTGAGCACTGTGAAAGGCTTGGCCTTTGCCACCGGAAAACCCGTGGCAGGTGTCGCCACGCTTGATGTTCTCGCTTCCCAGATCGCTCCCACCGCTCACCTCATCTGTCCGATCCTTAACGCCAGGAAGCAGGAGGTCTATACAGCTTTTTATCACTACGGGGAGGGGGGTTCCCTGATGCGGCAATCGGAATACCAGGCGATTCGACCCGAAGATCTTGTCAGGAAGATTAAGGAGCTAACCATCTTCCTCGGTGACGGAGTAAAAACATATGGTGACTTTCTCCTGAGTTGCCTTCCTACCTTCGCTATCTTCCCTTCTGCTCCCTTCCGTGTATTTCATGGCTCAATGGTGGCAACGTTGGGGATGGAACTCCTTAGAAAAGGTGAACATTTGGACCTTTCGGCTTTTTCCCCTATTTATATCAGGCCCTCAGAAGCTGAAATAAGATGGCAAGAAAAACATTCTGGTCAAATCCCGATTTAGAAAATTGTTATTGCGAATGAAACGAAGCAATCTCGTTTTCTTGGGTGAGATTGCCAGGCCTGCGTGCCGAAACTCTCACTCGCCCGATGCTTTGACGGGGCACTTCCGCGTGTAGGCATGCACCCTTTGGGGTGCTCGCAATGACAACCCTCCATCTACCCCTAAGCGGCTCCTGTAGAGAGGGAAAGCAGCCCTGTTTCTCGCCGGAGAACGGAGAACGGAAAAGTTGACAAACAGGCTGGATTATATTAGTTTTTTTTGTTAGGCTATTTTGGTTAACCATATTTCTCCGTATCGGGGGCTGAGATGGCGACTAAAGAAGAGGGGTTGATTGAGAGGCTGATGAGAGAAAATGAAGAATTTTCAAGAGTGAAACAAGCGCATACCCAGCTCGCAAAGCAACTGGAAGAACTGGAGAGAAAACCATTTCTCACTCCTCAGGATGAGGTGGAGGCAAAAATTATTAAGAAGAAAAAACTGGCGCTTAAGGACCAGATGGAAAAAATACTGACGCAATACCGATAAGTGAAAATCAATGTCAAAGTTCAAAATTCAAGTGTTAAATCAATCTCAAATGTCAAAACATAAAGAATTTGCTCAAATTTTTGTTTGTTGTTTAATCATTTGGATTTCCTTTGAACTTTGGCATTTGCCATTGTGATTTATCATGAAAAAAACTGGTTCTCAGATCATCGTTGAATCTTTGAAGAGGGAGGGGGTCGATATCCTTTTCAATTACCCCGGTGGTGCCGTCCTTCCCCTTTTCGATGAACTCCAAAGTGCTCCCTTTCACCAGGTCTTGGTCCGTCATGAACAAGCAGCGGTCCATGCAGCAGATGGATATGCCCGGGCCACGGGAAAGGTGGGGGTCGTCATCGTTACCTCCGGACCGGGGGCAACCAATACGGTGACTGGGATTGCCACCGCCTTTATGGACTCCGTCCCGGTGGTGATCATGACCGGCCAGGTCCCTACTCTTCTCATCGGAAACGATGCCTTTCAGGAGGCGGACATTATCGGCATTACCAGGCCATGTACCAAGCACAACTACCTTGTAAAAAATGTTAAAGACTTAGCTCGAACAATAAAGGAAGCTTTTTATGTGGCTCGAAGCGGAAGGCCCGGACCGGTTCTTATCGATCTTCCCAAAGACGTTCTGGTCGACTCGGCCGAATTCAAATATCCAGAAAAAGTCTCTATCCGAGGCTACCAGCCCACATATGAAGGACATGTCGGTCAGATCCAAAGGGCTGTCAAACTCGTGCTGAAGTCAAAGAAGCCTGTGCTCTATATCGGGGGAGGCATCATCTCTTCAAACGCCTCAAAGGAGCTTACCCTTTTTGCTGAGAAGTTGGGGATCCCCGTCACCATGACCTTGATGGGATTGGGCAGCATCCCGGGGAATCATCCTTTCTCTCTTGGCATGCTCGGAATGCACGGAACCTACTGGGCCAATATGGCGGTGATGGAGTCCGACCTCCTCATCGCCATCGGGTCTCGCTTCGATGACCGGGTGACCGGAAAGATCGAGGCCTTTGCCCCCCAGGCCAAGATCATCCACATTGATATCGATCCTACCTCCATCAGCAAAAACGTGAGAGTGGACCTGCCCATTGTTGGCGACTGCAAACGTGTCCTCTCTAAAATTCTCTCACTCCTGGAAGGCGAAGACGTTGGCGCCTTCAAAGCAGGGATGGACAAATGGCACCATCAAATCGACAAATTCAGGGCGATCCATAGCATGAATTATGAGCAAAGGGAGATGATCAAGCCTCAATACGTCATCGCAAAGATTTTTGAGCTCACCAAGGGCGATGCCATCATCTCGACGGAGGTGGGCCAGAACCAGATGTGGACGGCCCAGTATTTCCCTTTTCTCAGACCCAGGACATTGCTCACTTCAGGAGGACTGGGAACAATGGGTTACGGATTCCCGGCCGCCATGGGTGCGCAAGTGGCTTTTCCGAATAAGCTGGTGATCGATATTTCCGGCGACGGGAGTTTCCAGATGAACTCCCAGGAACTGGCCACGGTCGTCCAGTATCGATTGCCGGTAAAAGTGGTCGTCCTGAACAACGGTTACCTTGGAATGGTAAGACAGTGGCAGGAATTCTTCTATGGGAAACGGTACGCCTCCGTTTCCCTGGAAGGTGTCTCCCCGGACTTTGTCAAACTGGCGGAAGCTTACGGAGCCGTGGGGCTGAGAGCGACCAAACCGGAGGAGGTGCTTCCCTCGCTGAGGAAGGCATTCTCCACTCCCGAGCCCGTCATCATCGACTTCGAGATTGATCCCGAGGAAAATGTCTATCCCATGGTGCCCGCGGGCGAGGCACTGAATCAAATGAGGCTGGTATAGAATGGTGAACCGTGCTGGTGAACGGGGATTCCTATCTCACCAATTTTTCTTTAACGATCACGAATCACGGACACGCCTGCGTGCCGTAACGGACTCGGCGTCCAGGCACGGATCACGTCTTTTGAAAATATTATGCGTCACGTCATTACTCTTTTAGTGGAAAATGAATTCGGAGTTCTGACCCGAGTTGCGGGGCTCTTCAGCGGCAGGGGGTTTAACATCGAAAGCCTCTGTGTCGCCGAAACCCTTGATCCGACCGTCTCGACTATGACCATCGTTACCCGCGGGGATGATCAGATCCTCGAACAGGTACTCAAACAACTGAACAAATTGATCTCGGTGATCAAGGTCGTGGACCTCATTGAAAAGGACTTTGTCGAACGGGAGATGGTGTTGGTGAAAGTCTCGGCTACTCCGGAGACGCGGGAAGAAATTCTCAGAGTGGTCGATATCTTCAGGGGGAAGGTAGTGGATGTCGGGGCCAAGACCTACACGATCGAGGTGACGGGGGACGAAAAAAAGATCAACGCCCTCCTGGCCCTCCTTAAACCCCTCGGTATTAAAGAGCTCGTCAGAACAGGCCGCGTAGCCATGATCAGAGGGAGTAAAATTACAACGGAACCCGGAAGTTAAAATCAATAATCCCCCCTTGCCCCCCTTTAGCAAAGGGTGGGCTGGGGGGGTTTGAAAATTTATTCTTGATAAGTGATGGGGTGGCTCCAAGAGAAGAAAAAGTGATGAAACAGAATCGTTGGCCTATGGCTAAAGAAGGGTTTCCCTTCTTCCTCCCGATGGTTCTCGTAACGGTTATTCTTGGGATCATGGGGTGGAAGGTCTGGATGTCGCTAGGAATCCTTCTTTCTCTGTTCATCGCCTATTTCTTCAGGAATCCGAGGAGAGAAATCCCCAACCTTCAGAACGTTATTCTCTCCCCGGCCGACGGCAGGATCGTTCATGTGGGGGAATGTGAAGAAGACCGTTTCTTAAAGGAAAAAACGTTAAAGATAAGCATCTTTATGTCTCTTTTCGATGTCCACATCAATCGAGCCCCTGTTTCCGGAACGATTCTTGCAGAAAAATATCTCCCGGGCCGATTTCTGATAGCCAACGTGGAGAAATCATCCCTCCTCAACGAGCAAAATGCCCTGATCCTGGAGACCGAGGACCGGTATAAGATCCTCCTGATCCAGATTGCGGGCTTTGTGGCGAGAAGAATCGTCTGCTATGCCAAGGCGGGCGATACCCTGGGGAAGGGAGAAGTCTTTGGCTTGATCCGGTTTGGATCGAGGGTCGATCTCTACCTCCCCCCTGAAGTGAAGCCCATTGTCAGGGTGGGACAGCATGTCAAGGGAGGGGAGTCGATCATTGGGTATCGAGCATGAAAAAGAGAAGAACACCCATCAAAATGAGACGGGGAATTTATATCCTTCCCAACCTTCTCACTACCGGTAATCTCCTTTGCGGATTCTGGGCGATTATCTCTGTTTTCCAGGAACGATTTTACTTTGCCGCCGTGGCCATCCTTCTGGCAGCGGTTTTCGATGTCTTCGACGGGAAGGTGGCTAAGCTCTCGGGCGCAACTTCCAAATTCGGAATGCAGTATGATTCATTGGCCGACCTCGTCTCCTTTGGAATTGCTCCGGCCCTGCTCGCCTTCAGCTGGGCGCTCAGGCCTTATGGAAAATTTGGCTGGCTGGCTGCTTTCCTTTTCGTAGCCTGCGGGGCAATCCGGTTGGCCAGGTTCAACGTGCTGGCTTCCACCGGAGAGACAAAGTATTTCAAAGGGCTTCCCATCCCAGTGGCGGCCGCCATGATTGCCTTCACCATCCTTCTCTACTTCCAGTTGATTGAGACGGATTGGGTCAAAGATATCGTGATCCTGGTGATGATTTACATCCTGGCCTTTCTGATGGTTTCGAACATCCGGTACTTCAGCTTTAAAGAACTTAACCTGGCGAAACGGAAACCGTTCAGCATTTTCATCTTTGTCGTCCTCTCACTGGTCGTCATCGTCATGGAGCCCGTCGTAGTCCTCTTTGCTTTCGTTCTCTTCTATGTCTTCTCCGGTCCGGTCAGTATGGTCTTGGCGTGGCGTAAGAAGAGAGTTTTGAGTAAGACCGAGCCAATTCCGCAAGAGGGTCGGGTGACCCGTGACTGATTTTGATTGCCATCTTCCATATTATTTTGTAAACTAACGTTTGGTTATAAGAGATTCCTCGGTAGCTCAATCGGCAGAGTCCCGCCCCAGGCGGGATTAACCACTAGGCTGCTGAGGGGGGTTGTGCGTTCAACTGATCTTTTTGATAGAATAGGAATGAATATTCCTCGGTAGCTCAATCGGCAGAGCGGGTGGCTGTTAACCACTAGGTTGCAGGTTCGAGTCCTGCCCGGGGAGCCAGGATATTCAAGGCCAGAAGTATTCTGGCCTTTTTATTATGCCGATCTCAGTCTATATTCTGCAAAGCGAAAGTACGGATCGTTATTACTGCGGACATTCGAGTGACCCAGAACGACGCCTCCGCCAGCATAATGATCCCACCTACCGACTATCAAGAACCACCAAGAGATTCCAGGGTCCGTGGAAACTTCTTTGGGCTCGTCAGTGTTCCGACCGCAGTAGCGCCATGAAGCTGGAATTGACTATCAAGAAGCGTGGCATCGGCCGTTATTTGGACGATCTCCATCGGCGGAGTCCCGCCGGAGGCGGGATTAACCACTAGGTTGTCCCGCTTGGAGCGGGATCCCGCCCGGGGAGCCAGCAACCGAAGGGCCCGTGCCAAAAAGCATGGGCCCTTCGGTTAAAGCATAAACAGCAATGGGAGATTTCTGTTAGAAATTGTCATGTCGCTCAGATCTATAAGAAAACGAAATCCAAACTTTTTCGGTGATTCAAAAACTGAAGGGTCGAATAGCGCGGGGGAATTTCACCCCCACGTCCTTACGCAACCGGACGTGAACCTCTCGATTCATCCGGCTCTTATCGACCACTGGTCGTTGAAAAAATAGCTAATTTTGGTGTTCAAAGCCTTGGCGATGGTGAAAAAAGTGGACACAGGGGACCAGACCTTTTCATTTCCTGTTGTAGATACCCACGGGCATAGCCCGTGGCACTCGTTCCAAAACACAAGCTACGCTTGACGCCCTATGGGCGACTTCCCATTCACCCACGGGCAAAGCCCGTGGAACTCTGCCCTTCGGGTTATTAGAGAGGAGACTCTTGGAGGGGTTCTTTTGTAAAACCAGTTCTTGAAGAGTGATTCCCTTCTGCAGGCGCACAGAGTGGATCCTTTTACCAAGATCTTTTTCGGGAGAGGTTGGATTCGTTCTTCCTTATTTCTTAAAATTAAACTTTGTTTAATATGAGGAAACTTGGACAACCTATATCAGAGGGGATTTTTTTGTCAAGAAGAAAAATTCGCCATTCTCTGCGGCGTGCTAAGAGGCAGAAAAAAGGGGAGAAATTGGAAAGGTTTTAAAAGAAGAAACGGTTACCTGTCCCCATCCCAATTCGATGCCAAAATACTCTAGCGCCTCTCAGTCGGTATTTTTCTGAGGCGATAGTTTTCAAGGCTCTTTGAGAAATTCCTATTGACGGACACCGTCCTTCCCTCTTGTCTGATCCCTGCGCACGGTCTAATTTGGCCGGAGAATTGGCGTTCTCCGCTTTCTCGATCATGGGCTTCAGCGTAGGCGCCATGATCTTTAGAATTTGGACGGGTAAAGAACTCGTAAACCCGTAATCGGCAGCCTCTCGCCCCGGCACGTAGGCCGTGATGGTGCCGAAAAAGCGATCTCCAATAAAAAACACGAACACCGCAGCGCGGTTGATTACGCGCGATTCAATGCGTTGTCCTTCTCGTCCATAGATGTCATGTCGGTTGTCGCCTGTTCCGGTTTTGCCGCCCACAACCATGCCGGTCCTGTCGCTTCGCAGAAATGCTCCACGGATCCGCTGTGCGGAGCCTCGTTCAGCTACATCGACTAAAGCACGGCGCACCACGGCGGCGATCTCAGCTAATAAGACTCGCTGCCCTGAAAATTCTTTCCGGCGCAACAAAGTTTCATAGGGAGTCCCCGAAGCAAACCGAAGCTCCTCTACCAGGACTACAGGATAACGGATGCCGTCATTTAGAATGATCCCAACCAATTCTGCCAAGGAGGCAGGCCGGTCGGCTGAGCTCCCGATGGCCGTAGCATAGGATGGGACAAGAGAATCGAAGGTATAGCCGAGTCTCTTCCACACCCGATGAATCTCTATGAACGCCTCTACCTCAAAAAGGCTTCGAATCCTGATATCCTGGGCGTTCTTTCGGTGTGTCTTGAAGAGCCATCGATAGGCTTCCTGCCTTTCTTTTGCGCTTACGCGAATGACCTCGGATCGGCTGGCCTTTGGATGAAGGCGAAGATACGCTACTAACCAAAGCTCCAACGGATGGAGGCCGGCAATATACGCCCGGTTCTGAAGGTCCCAGCTTGTTGGGCCGTATGCGTCGTAGAGCTTCTGGATTTCTTGTTCCGACGAACTTAAGGAAGGCATACGGGACCGCAGAAATGCCGAAAATTCTCCACTGCCAGCGTTCGGTTCGATAGATCGATAGGCTGCTGCCAAACGCTTAGGCGAAGGCTGCACGCTTTGGAGCAGAAGTCGCAGTTGTTCCTGGGGTTCCTTGTCATGATATTTGCTATAGAAGTGATTGAGAAAAACGCGGCTTTCCCGATCCGCAAAGCGCGAAAGGTAATCCTGCCTCGCGGGATCTTCCATATTTGCAAGTATCCTGGCCGTTGATCCCGGCGCTTGATACATGTAATAGCGAACGATATCGCGCATCAGCCTTATGAAAACGAGATTGACCGAGTTCCGCAAGCCCTCGCGAACGGATAAGATCTTGGTGTTGTCCGACTCCTCGAAATTATGGAATGTATGCAGGCCTCCTCCCGTGAAAAATGCTTCGTCGGGACTCGCCGAATACCGGCGCTCCATGGCCGCATCCAGCATTGTGCGAAGAGACGAATCTCTTGAAGTTGACAAGTAGTCCAAAGCCCATTGTGTCAGCTGATCCCCTTTATCAACATAGATAGAGCGCAGCTTTTCAGGCGAGGATCCCGCATAACGTTGATGCAGGCCAGCGATGATCTCCAGATAGGTCACAAGCGTTCGAAGCTTTGCCGTTGACCCCAGCTCGATTTTCATCCCTTCGTTGATATCGAACGGCTGGTCGAAGTTGTCCGTCTGAATGCGTAAGAGGTTTGCATTGCCCGTATGCTCATAAAGCGCGAAGCTGTAGATAACCCGGCTCGGATCACCGTGGTCCAACAGGCGAGGTCCCCGTAATCCGGCATTCTCCACGTATTTCCGATCTCTCAAACGTAATAAAAGCCTACTCACCCCGTCCTGAGTCGCTTCATTCAGAGTGCTTTTTACGGTAAGGTCTAAACGGTCCAGTTCGTATAGGTGCTCCACCCCTAAAAGGCCACTCAAGTGACGGCGGATGGCATTGGGGGCCTTGCGACCGACAAAAGAGACCGCGGGCAATTTTGGCGGACCTTCACGGAATCTTAGCCTTACGTGAAGCGCGTTGTCCCGCAACCCTGTCGTGATGATCCCTTCCTTGGCAAGTCGGCGCAGATAACTGTTGGTAATCGATTCAAGGGCATCCCGATTGGTCAGTAGATAGAAAGAGGGACGGCGCTGTGCGATAAAAAGGCTCAAGACCTGCTTGTACGCCCTGGCTCTTTCGACATCATCCGACCTACCTCCGTTACAGAGCAACCGGTTTACTGTATTGAAGTCGGAGCCGTAGACAGCCTGCAGACCGTCACCGATCCCGTTTACCTCTCCATATCCAGCAAGTGCGCTCAAAGGAACAGAATTCAGGTAATCGACGACGATCTGGCGGCGCGCCTCCGTAGTATCCGCGCCGTTGAGATATGCTCTAAGAGATGCGGAAAGCATCTGCCGGAGTTTCTCACGGGCCGTAGCTGTCCGGCCGTCGGGAGAATGACGGAATTTTTCAAGTTGCGTCGCCAGGGTGCTTCCTCCCGCAAACCTATGGCCCGGCTTCAAAAAGTTTGTTCCCTTGTCGATGAGTGCTTTGGCCAGGCGATCCCACTCTACCGCCGGATTGCGATCGGGGTAACGGGGGTCAAGCAGTTCCCTGTTTTCGATAAAGAGCAAAGTGTTTATGATCACGGGCGGTATCGATTCGAAACGGCTATAAACCTTCTCCGGATATTGGGCATCAAAGAGAGACCGGCCATTATGGGAAAAAATTCTAAGACCCGCCTGGCTCTTTTCTCGAAAGGTCGGGTAGAGTCCCCAATGCATGACCATATTCAAGCCGAAGGAAGCGCGGGCCTGTGCTTCAATCTCGTATCCTTGTGCGGTTAAGCTTTTTAAAAGATCCGGCAGATGGGAATAACCCAAACGCTCGTCATAGGGGCCCTGTTGAGGAAAGCGAAGGGAGGGGTTGGGACCTGGTCTTACCGAAAACGAGAGCTTCCGCGCGAACCGGGCCAGGTGATGCGCCTCGAAGTAGAATGTCTTGAACTCCGCAGCCACCAATCCACCTAGAGTCAAGGCGATGAGTAAAATCGCAATATCCCCAAGCAGATGCCTCCGCTTGGATTGCAGTAGAAGACGGTTCATTGTTGCCAGACCGCTGCCGGCGGCCAATATGCTATCTATCCAAACCTGGGAAAAGCCGCTTAGTCTCTGCGACCTATAACTTTGTTCCGCTTCTTCTTTCATTGGCAATTCGGCGCACTAGATAAGGCCCATATTCCCTTTTTGTCCTATTTCCCAACCCCCCATAAACCCTCGATTCTCCCTTTCCCCCTTGAGCGGACGGGGGAAATCGAACCTGTACCCGGAGAATCCCCCTCCTGACGGGTTGTACGATACACCTAAACGGAATAGATACTATTGACATCTGAATTATCGCCTATAGCCTTCTCGCCCAATTCAATGCAGACGCCTTTGTTATTCTTTCTGGATTCTTCCTTCTTTCCGGGAGCATCCCAACCCGTTTTCTCTCACAAAACATGTCCCATAAGGCAACCTATCAACTCATCAGCCATCTTTATTTTTCTTAGTTTTTCAATATCAACTATTTCGATCATTATATTTTTTTCCTATGAAACCATCTCCTGTCTGCGCTCATCATGTCCGCCCGCTTCAAAACCTTCTTCACGTATTGGTTCGTCACTGGTCGGCTTGAATTTGGATCGCCACTATGATAGTGTCGCAATACCTTCTCCCACGACACATACATCTTGTATAGATCGCCCAAATATCGGATACCGCAACGCACGTTCTCTTCCGGGTTATATGCCAAATCCCAACCCTTCCCCTTCATGAAAATGTTCCAGACTTCCTTCGATATTTGCATTAGACCTCGGCAACCGGCCTCGGATTTGGCAAGAGGGTTACCAGATGACTCTGTAAGGATGACCGCATAGACTATCTCGACGGGAACATCAACGGCCTCTGACTCAACGCTTATAAGATTCGTCAATGCTAAGATTCCTGGCGTTGACGCTTCTCCCGTTCCGATCAATACAAGAGCAGGAATGAGAAAAATGATTGCTATCACCTTCTTCATTTCGCCTCCTAAACCACGGGAACAAAGCCACAACCTTTCGTTGCATCTTTAATCCCTCGTTCTCTCAACTTCCGTTAATCTCGGCTTCCTTATCGGAACACAGCTTGAACGATAATGGTTTCAATCAGCCAACCTCCTCAAATTGTTACAATAAATACCCTGTTATTACGGCCAAAAGTTTAGAATGGTCAGAAAATTTTCCACAATCTATGCTCCCTTCAATAAAGCCTGCGATAATTAAAGAGAGCTTTAACCAAAAGAAATCAGAGCAAAATCAGCGCCAAAATTTAATTGTTGATATTGCTGTAAACAGATGTTTACTTAGGACAATTGAGTTAAAATTGTTTTGTTTTAATAAGACCCCCGAGGTGGAAGTACTTTTCACAAAATTCCCTAATTGCTTCCCTCGAGGGCATATTTCTGAATTCATCTACCAAAACATAGGTTGTAATTTGTTAGGGAAATGGGGTAGAGAGTGTTCCTGAGAGAGGAGACTGCTATGTCCCAAAAGAAAGATAGAAAGGAGAAAGTTCCTAACCTTGTCTTAAGCTTGGAAGAGATTGAAAAGCGAAAGGGCTGTCAGTCGGACCATCTTCCAGACAACCAAGCTGGGTCGGATACACCCTTTATCGATTACAATTGAAATCCAGACCATTTGCCAGAATCCATCGATCCTTAGAAGAGGAAGCAGTTCACAAGAAAAGAGCTTGCGAAGTTCACAAGTCATCAGTAGAAATCATGCCAAGGGATTGAATAGGAATCATGCCAAGGGATTGAACATGACGAGTTGAAAGTAAGCATAACGCCTCACTTCACCCGCCGGTAGGCATGGATTTTAACATTTGGGATTAAACTGTTTTTTAATCAGATATTTCCTCAAGAAATCGAGGGCGATAATGGAGGCCCTTTCTCGCACCATCCAAAGTTCACCGCCAAGTGAGTATTCTTGGTTTTCTATTCCTTCAGAAGTTGAAAGTGAAGAATAGGTTTCTATTCGATATTCTCCCTCCCCTTGTTTCTCCGCTATTCTCCCAAACATGGCAAGTCCTAAATCCGCTTCGAACTCGTTTCGAGCCCTTTGAGCGAATGACCCAGTAAGCCTTCTTGAATCCTCTCTGACAGAATTGAACTCCTCCAAAGACAGATTCAGAAACTGTCTTTGCGAAATTTCGGATGGAAGAACGACCCCTTGGATAAAAGAGTTGCTATTCGCACTGGTCAATTTCTGAGAGATGATTCCTCCCGTGAAGGTTTCAACCACAGTTAATGCGAGCCTTAACCTCTCCAATTCCCTTGCGATATTTCCATGCAGCGTCTCGTTATCCACACCATAGATCAAAACGCCGAGCCGATTTCTGATTTCCTTTTCCATATTTTGTATCAGGTTTGAAGCTTCCCCAGGATTTTCGGCTTTGGCTGTGATTCTGATCCTTATGTCCCCCATTGAGGCAAGTGTCCCTATCGAAGGATTTTTACTCTCCTTCATCAGATCTTCGATTTGAAGGCCGATGGCGCTCTCTCCAAGGCCACAGGCACGCAAAACCTTGTATTGAATAACCTGATGTTTAATATCAAATCGTTTTCTGAGATAAGGGATAACTGTATTTTCCATTAAATATTCCATCTCCAAAGGAACGCCCGGGATAGAAATGATCGCGCCAGTGGAGGTTTCCACAATAAACCCAGGAGCCGTCCCTTTTGGGTTTTCAATGGGAATGGCTTCTTCCGGAATATAGGCCTGTTTTCGATTGCTCCCGGCCATTCGAAAACCCCGCCGTTTGAAGAGGTTTTCAATCTGTTCCATTAAATGAGGTTGAAAGGTGAGAGGATGCTGGGTGACTTCAGCGATAGCCTCCCGGGTGAGATCGTCTTCAGTGGGACCGATGCCGCCAGTGGTAATAACGATCTGTGATCGATGGATCGCCTCTCTGATCACCTCTTTCATTCGTTCGAGATCGTCTCCAACCGTTGCAGTCTGAACAAGTTCAATCCCATTTTCTGCAAACCGTTTAGCAATGTAGGAGGAGTTTGTATCAATGATTTGACCGAGGAGGAGCTCTGATCCAATGGCAATGACTTCAGCCTTCATTTTTGTTTATTAGAAAAAGGAAAGCGCCCTCGCCTGACTCGGACATGCGGCGCACGGACAAGAACATCCTTTTTCATCAAGTATGTCTCCATACTTCCTCGCAACAGGATGGCTAAGAGGTGTGTTTTGTCATTTCATCATATAAGCTACGTTTGTCGATCACTCTTTTCCCCTTAAATTCCGTTCTCTCCAAACAGTCAGGTTCTACGACCTGAACCACTGCACGAAGCCCCCGTGCCTTTAATGCCGCCTCTAGTTTCCCCCTTAGCTGAGGAACGATTCCGGTATCGACTCCTTTTGCGTATTCCACTTGAACAATCAGCTCGTCCATCGTCTTTTCCCTGGTAATAATAATTCGATACTCATCGCCGAATCCCTTGCTTCCTCTGATTACATCTTCTATTGCGCTCGGATAGACATTCTCCCCTCTCACCACAAACATGTCATCTGCCCTGCCATAGATGCCTTTGGGCAGTCGGGGGTAGGTTCGGCCACAAGGGCAGGGATCATTCACCCACAGAGAAATATCCCCCGCCCAGAAACGGATCATCGGCTGTGAGTTTCGTTCTAAATGGGTATAAACGGTCACCCCTTCCTTTCCATAGGGCACCCTCTTTTTGGTAATAGGATCCACCAACTCCGCATAGACAATGTCCTGCCACAGATGCATCCCTTTCCTGTATTCACACTCACAATTAGACATCCATGGGGCCATTTCAGCCGTCGAGCCGGCATCAATACAGATTCCGCCATACGTTTCTTCGATTCGCTTTTTGGTGGAAGGGATTCCTGCTCCTGGTTCACCCGAGAAGAAAAGGATGCGAAACTTGAAATCTTGGGCGGGGTCCACTCCCATCTCTTTCGCCCTTTCGGCGAGATAGAGGCTATAAGAAGGTGTTCCATAAAAAGCGGAAGGTTTGACTTCTTTGATCCACTCGATTCCGCGATCCGTCTGCCCCGGAACGCCGGCACCGAAAGGAAAGGCAACCGCCCCGAGACGCTCCACTCCCACTAATGCTCCCCAGCTTCCCCAGTAGAGGCTGAAAAAAGAACCGATGAAAACGATATCCTCCTGACGCATCCCAAAGCCCCACATGGTCCTGGCATGGGCTTCAGCGATACATTCCATATCTCCTTTGCTGATGGCGAAAGCCGTTGGCTTGCCCGTGGTCCCTGATGTTCCCTGTACCCTTGCCAAATCGTTCAAGGAAACACATAAGTTGCTCCCGAAAGGGGGATTTTCCTTCTGATCTCGACGAATTTCCTCCTTAGTTAAAAAAGGAATGTGCTCAAAATCCGCCAAGGATCGAATGTCATCAGGCTTAACGCCAGCTCCGTCCCATTTTTTCTTGTAAAGACGAGACCTTTGATAGGCGTACTTCAATTGTGCTCGAAGCTTCGGCAGAATGACTTTTTGCTCCCTTTCCTCCGGGTCCATGGTTTCCAAATCCCTAAACCAAAATTTGGAATTTGCGGAGGGAAGATAAGAGCGATCATATTGAGGCGGCCACTGTTTTAGCATAAAACACCTCACTCTCTTTTCCACGAAAGACTCTATAGTTGTACATGGGGGTTAAGGTGAAGACATCGGCCTATTCGGAGGATTATGTCGTGCTTACAAATCTTCAGCTTTTACCATTTGACCCTAAACCAAACGGGCTTCCTAACCTTAACCTACACACTATTTCATTGATTATGATGTATGGCGAACAGTATTTCATAACGGATTGCTAAAAGAATTCAATGTATTCTGGAAACTTTTCGAGATACAATCTTGCGTATGGAGGACACGATTTTTTCACGGGTCGCTCCGGGGATAAACGTCTCATCAAAACCGGTCTTTTTCAATTCTCCAGCATCCTCAGGAGGGAAAACACCTCCAATAATAAAGGCCACGTGGTCTTTTAATCCCTCTTTTTTTGCTTCTTCAATCAGGTCATTACCCAGCGTGAGATGTGCACCTCCGAGAGAACTTACGCCAACCACATCCACGTCTTCCTGGATGGCAGTGTGAATAATCTCCTTGGGAAATGAATTTCCTATGTAAATGACCTCCATCCCCGCATCTCTCAATTCTTTAGCAACAATGATCAAACCTCTGTTATGAACATCTAAACCGAGTTTTGACAAGAGTACTTTTATCTTCCCTGCCATCTTCTACAGGACCTTCTCTTACCCTCACCCTTTAACAGTTTGGGATGGCTTTACCAAAGTACAGGCGGTTTCCATAGACCAAAGGCCTTCTTAAAAACCTTAAATATCTCACCCTCGGTACAGCATGCCCTCGCGCACTGTAAGGTGTAAGGCATGACGTTTTTTCCTTTTTTGCAAGCGTCTTCAAGAGCGGTGAGGGCAACGCCCACCTTTTCATTATCCCTTTGCTTTCTCAATATCGCCAATCTCGCCTTCTGCCTCTCTTCTACTCCCTCGGGATATCGAAAGACATTGATCGGAGGCAGTTCAACGGGAGCTTTATAGATATTATAGCCGACGATTTTTATAAGTCCTTTCTCAATCTTATTCCTTTCATCATAGAAATATTCAGCAATCTTCTTGTGTAACCAGCCTTTATCGATTACCGTTACATAACCTCCCATCTTCTCAATCTCATCAACCTCGTCAAGAATTCTCGTTTCAATCTCATTGGTCAGGGCCTCGACGTAGAAAGAACCGCCCAGGGGATCAACCACCTCCGTAACGCCTGTCTCCGCCTGAAGAACCTGCTGTGTTCTTAATGATAGCAACGCCGCCTCCTCCGTGGGTACAGAATAAGCCTCATCATAAGAATCCACGTGTAAAGACTGAACACCACCCAAGACACTGGCTAACGCATGATAAGCTGCCCGGATGATGTTGTTCAGAGGCTCCTCCCTCATCAGGGAAACGCCCGAGGTCTGCACATGGCATCTCATCCACATCGACCTGGGACTCTTGGCATGGAACCGATATTTCATGATCCTAAACCAAAGTCTTCTCACCGCCCTGATTCTGGCGACCTCTTCGAAAAAGTCGTTCCCAGGAGACCAGAAGAATGCCAGCCTCTCCCCGATCCAGTCGACCCCATGCCCCCTGCGGAGCATCTCTTCGACGGTTCCGATCGCATTGACCAAAGCAACGGCCATCTCCGTCACGCCAGAGGTTCCGAACTCTCGTAAATTGTAGCCATTAAAGGTGACAAAGTTCCAGAGGGGCACCTGTTGCCTGATGAACTCGATATTGTCACATTGTATCCTGAAGCAGTCTTTCGGCGGAATATATTCGGGGCCGCTCCGGACCACTTCTTCCAGGGTGATATCATTCTGCACGCTCCCCCGTAACTTGTCCCAAGAAATGCCTCTTCGCTCGGCGAGGGCCAGATACATCGGGAATAAGATCGCCGTATTAGACGGATAATGCGTCACCAACGAAACGGTCACTTGATCGAGAGGGATATCCCTGAATAGGAGTTCCATGTCTTCCACCGAATCGATCGCGACTCCCGACATGCCCACCTGTCCCTTCGAAAGAGGATCGTCGGAGTCATACATTTGAATCGTTGGGAGGTCGAAGAGGGCATTGACCCCCGTCGCGCCGTGGGCCATCATAAATTTTATTCTCTGGTTCGTCTCTTCAGGTCCCCCAAAACCAGTGAGCTGGCGCATGGTGAATTCTTTACCACGGTACATATTGGCATGGATTCCCCTCGTGAAGGGCTCTTGGCCGGAATAGCCCAGGTCTTCCATGTAGTCAAAGCCGGGGTTGCTCAGTGGCGTGTAGAGCATCTCCCTTTGGATATCCGAACCTAAGATGGTAGACGGAATGGCGCGCCAGTGCTTCCGATCTTCTTCGCGAACGGTCGCATTCCTCCACTGCTCAAACTCCTGGCGGAGTTTTTCGAGGACATCAGGATGATAGAGGGGTGACCGCTTCTTACTTGCCAACGTTGCCTGCAAGATCTCCTTGGTCGTTCTCTCTTTCCTACC
>DASPPQ010000251.1:0-4400 GCA_035625415.1 Thermodesulfobacteriota bacterium | reverse complement strand
GTGAATGTGAATGTGCTTCCTTTCCCCACCTCGCTCTCCACCCAAATTTTTCCCTGATGGGCTTCTACCAGCCCTTTTGTGATGGCCAGGCCCAATCCTGTTCCGCTGACCGATCGTTGAAGCGAGCTTTCCACCTGATGAAATTTTTCAAAGATGGCGTCCAAATGTTCGGGTGGGATCCCGATCCCTGTGTCTTTTACGGAGACGGCAACGCTGTCGCCAGGGCCGCCCTTTCCGTCGCGAGTGAAGGGTTGGGCCGTAATGAGAATTCTTCCTCCCTCCGGTGTGAATTTAATTGCGTTACCGATAAGGTTCGTCAGAATCTGCTCAATTTTCTCCGGATCACCGTAGACTTTCGGGAGCTGTTCGTTGATTTCCAAGTCGATCTTTATAGCTTTTCCGTCCGCGTGGGGTCTGAGAGAGGATGCCGTTAGTTCGATAAGCTCCTTCAATCCAATATCCTCAAACTTCAGTTCAATTTTTCCAGACTCAATCTTCGAGAGGTTTAGAAGATTGTTCAGGATATTGGTCAGGCGATTGATATTTCTCTCCGCCATGGAAAGAAACTTCGCTTGATTCTCGTTGATCTTTCCGGCCGTCTCCTTCAGGACTAACTGGACGGCATTCTTAATCGCTGCGAGCGGGGTCCTCAGTTCGTGGGAAGCCACCGACACAAATTCAGATTTCATGCCGTCGATTCTCCTCAGCTCCTGATTGGCCTTTTCCAGTTGATCGGCGAAGTCCTTCAGCCTGACAAAACGTTGTTTCTCGTCCAGGACCTTTCGAATGCGAACTATCAACTCATCGAGGTTGAGGGGCTTCATGAGATAATCACTCGCCCCTCGTTTCATCGCCTCCAATGCGGAGTCAATGGTTCCGTGACCCGTCATCATCATTGTAAGGGTTTCAGGTTTTGATTTAGCAATCTCGGAGATCAATTGGAGTCCGTCCATTTTTGGCATTTTCAGATCTGTCAAAACGAGATCGAAACGCTCTTTTTCGATTTTTTGAAGCGCCTCTTCCCCCGATTCCGCAAGTTCCACCTGAAATCCCCCCATGCGGGTGAGGGCTCTGCTGAGAAAACCCCTGATTTCTTTTTCATCGTCTACGACTAAGATTCGACTCTCCACTTACTTGCTCCCTTGAAACCTCTCTTTGTACACTTTTCCGTCGGAAAAAGGGTCTTCCCTCCATGAGAGCCATTGATCGAGGGCATCTTTTTTGAACCTCCAACTTCCGCCTACCTTGCGCCCCGGGATATCACCGTTTTTTGCCAGGCGGTAGATGGTCCGAACATGAACGCTCAAATATTCTGCTGCCTCACGGGGTGTCATAATCTCTTTCATCGGCTCGCTCCAATTCAGATCCCAATGTTATTCATTTCTATGGTTCGATCTGTCCTAATAAGTTCCGGTTCTTCTAACCCCCCTTCATCCCCCCTTAACTTAAGGGGGAATAGAGGAGGGTTACGCCACCCTGGTTTATCCGTCCAATACCTCGCGGACCTTCTGTGATAGCGTTTTTAGTGAGAAAGGTTTTTGCAAAAAGTGGGTCCCCGGGTCCAGCACGCCGTGGTGGACAATCGCATCGTCCGAATATCCCGAGGTATAGAGGACCTTGACGTTGGGCCGCGAGATTTTAAGCCAATCTGCTAACTCTTTTCCACCCATCTGGGGCATCACAATGTCAGCCAGCAAGAGATGGATAGTTTCCCCAACATGTTCCTTTGCGACAAGCAGAGCCTCTTGGCCATTGGATGCCTTCAAAACCCTGTAGCCCTGTTGTTCTAAAAGCCGGTTTGCCAGATTTCGCACCAATTCGTCGTCCTCCACCAGGAGGACTGTCTCACTCCCCCTCGGGGGGAAATCCTTTTCTTCCCGGTCGCCAAGAATATCTGCCTCTTCCTCCGTCCTTGGAAGATAAATCCGAAAGGTCGTCCCACGGTGCGGTTCACTATAAACCATGATATTTCCGTTGCTCTGTTTCACGATTCCATAGACCATGGAGAGGCCCAATCCGGTACCCTTCCCTTTTTCCTTAGTCGTAAAGAAGGGGTCAAAGACTTTTTCTTTTACCTCCCGTGTCATCCCAATCCCTGTATCGCTGACGGATAGACTCACATAGCGACCCGGCGTCACACCGACGTGCACACGGGCATATTCTTCATCCAACTCTACATCCGCCGTCTCGATGGTCAGTTTTCCGCCAGAGGGCATCGCATCTCTGGCGTTTACGGCTAAATTGAAGATTACTTGTTCGATTTGGTTCGGATCTATCTTCACCTTTCCCAAGTCCTCAGTTAAGAGAGTGACCAGTTCAATGTCCTCGCCGATGATCCGGCGCAGCATCTTATCCAGATCTTTTAACAGAACGTTGAGATTGAGCACTTTAAGGTCTAAGACCTGGCGTCGGCTAAAGGCCAAAAGTTGGCGGGTTAGATCTGTTGCCCGTTGGGTAGCTTTTTGAATCTCTTGGATGTTTTCCCAGAGGGGGTCGTTTTCTTTAAGGTCAAGAAGGGAAAGTTGACTGTAGCCTTTGATGACGGTCAGGAGGTTATTGAAGTCATGGGCAACACCCCCTGCCAGCTGGCCAATGGCCTCCATTTTCTGCGACTGCCGAAGTTGTTCCTGGAGAGATGACTTTTCTTCCTCCGCCTGCTTGCGCTCGGTGATGTCACGGGCAACGGAGATTGAACCCACAATTTTGCCGTTATTGTGAAGGGGCGAACCACTGATTTCACCGACTCTTCTTGTTCCATCTTTTGCGATAAATTCGTATATTGAGTTAGAAATTTGCTCTCCGGAAAAGATACGCATCGTCTCGGAAAAGGCTTTCTCCAGATATTCTGGGGGTATGAGATTCAAATCTTGGATCGGTCTGTTGACCAGTTCTTCAACCTTGTAACCTAGTATTCTTTCCACGCTTGGAGAAATACTTGAAACCACAAGATTCGAATTTAGTGTGAAGATTACATCAGATACGTTTGTGAAACTTAAACGATATTGCTCCTCACTCTCCAGAAGCGCCTCCTCTGCTCGCTTGCGTTCGGTAATGTCGCGGGAAACACCTTGGAAGCCGATGGGTT
This sequence comes from Thermodesulfobacteriota bacterium, assembly GCA_035625415.1. GTDB lineage: Bacteria > Desulfobacterota > BSN033 > BSN033 > UBA1163 > UBA1163. The sequence continues at coordinate 1,315 of DASPPQ010000251.1, read as the reverse complement.
TGCCTTCCGTATCCCTCATTAATGATACCGAAATTTCGTTACATGATTTGGTCCCGTCTCTTCTGGTATATTCGAACTGATAGCTCTTAACCGGTTCCCCCGTCCTGTAGACTCTATTGAAGACCTGATGCATTTTTTTAGCCTCTTCTTCAGAAGTAAATTGACGGTTGTTCATGCCGATTAGTCGCTCTCTGGTGCATCCGCTCGTCCTGCACTGTGCATCATTAACGAAGGTAAAATTACCGCGAACATCGGTTTCCCAGTAGCCATCCCACATGGTCTCAAGAATAGTCCGATATTTTTCCTCACTGCTTCGCAACGCCTCCTCTGCTCGCTTGCGCTCGGTGATGTCAGACATGATGTGGACAGCTCCGACGAGCCGACGGGCTTCGTCCAGAAGTGGATCTACTGAAATGCTAAACCATCGGTCATTTATGAGTTGAATGTCGGTTTCTCTGTGGTGGGTCTTCCACAAACGCTCGACAGGGCACTCTTTGACGGGCATTTGGGCACCGTGCACCATTTCCGAATGGGTCCGGTTAATGATCTCACGGAAAGTTTTCCCCAGAAAACCTGTCATGGCTTTATTACATCTAATAATTCTCCCTTCTTTGTCCAGCATACAAACGATGTCGCTGATACCGTCGAAAGTCGTCCGCCATTGCTGGGCTGCATTAAGCAGTGCCTCCTCTGCCCGCTTGCGCTCGGTGATGTCTCGGACGTATTGAATGACTCCACTCATTCTTTCAGTTGCCGTGTCGATAAGAGGAAAGCTGTAGAGATCAAGCCATCCAAGAATTTTTCCATCCAGTCCCACTTTTGGGACGACCTCATAGGCAGCTTTTCTGGCAAGAATCGTTTGATGCGTAGGGCATACGTTACATCGCTCCTTTCGGCCGCGGTAAGCTTCGTAACATTTCTTTCCCACCAGCGGCATGGCGTGAGAATACCAGCGTTCCATGGCCTGGTTGACACGAATAATGTTCATCTCCTTATCAAGGATACTGATGCCGTCTTGGATACTCGCAAAGATATTGTTCAGAAAATGTTCGGCCTCCCGCAGTTTCTCTTCTATGTGTTCAGTTGGGAAAGGTTTGGTGATGGACGAATTCTTGAGGGATCGAGTTTTTTCTCGGTCTGCTATTTGGGCAGTGATTTTCTTTCTCTCAATACTTTGGCGCGGCAGGGCTGTTACTTTTCGATATACTGAAAGGGCCCTTTTAGATTTTTTCACCAGCATGATTTAGCCCACTGTAGGCATAGATTTTCCTAAGGATTAGCGAAACAGCAACTTTTGTTCCAAGATGCTCCAAAT
>DASPPQ010000250.1:0-35889 GCA_035625415.1 Thermodesulfobacteriota bacterium | reverse complement strand
CAGGTTGGTCCCCTACCTTTATATTCGGGGGGCTGGGGATCTACCTTCTGGTCAAGGCGGCGAATGAATCGCCCTTTAAGCCGGCCGTATGGTTGATCGAAGGGCTCGATTTGTTCCAAAAGAAATGGAGAAAGCTTTCTAGAGAGGTTTGATCATCACCGAACCCCCCATCGTTACGTCATTTGCCGGTGCGGGTTCAACATCGCAAGCGCACAAGAAAAAATTCTCCATTATCCCAAAGGATTTCCAGAGTAGAGACCCTCCTTTTTAACGCTGCTAGATTTTTTTTATATCGCGTTACACAATACAGCACACCCTTTTCTTGACAACGTTTAAAAAACTCTTCTGGGGATAATTGATATCGGGATCTCTCTTCAGGGGAAAGTTTGTCCAAACCAAATTCCAGTTCTCCACCGGCATGCACCAGAGGCGTTCTGATCTGATTATAGAAATCGATTCCATAAAGGGAAGTCCCGAATTGAAACAACTCCTGATTGGGAGGAAGCAGCGCATGGATAGCCTGCGAAACAGGGTAGGCAGATTTGAAGGGAGTAAGAAAATGAGCAACGGGAAAGACCAGGGATCCCAAGAAAAGGGCGGAAAGGAGGGTGGTCGTAAAAAACCAACCTCTTTTCCATTTCCGTTTAACCAGAGGGGGGAGGAACATCATCATCACTTGAAATAGAATGGGCAAAACGATCAACCACCACTCATTCTTGAAACGAATGTTGGCCCAATCTATGCCAAGTTCCATACCAAGTTTCAACTTTTCTACGAAGGGTGGCAAAATGAGTATGGTAATGAACAAGAGGGACTGCAAAATAATCGGCAAATCATTCAAAAATCGTCTGCCGCTGTCTTTTCCCAAGCGGATATTACGATCTTCATACGATCTGAAAAGATGACCCCCAAAAATGGCGATGGGTAAAAAGATGGGGGCAATGTAGGGAATCATTTTAGATGAAGAAAGGGAGAAGAAGATGAAGATGAAGAGGATCCATACCAGCAGGAACTGTTTTTCTGCAACCTCAAAGAGAGGGGTTCTTTTTTCTACCCCCTCCTTTAATGCTTTCAATAAAAAGGCAGACCACGGCAAGGTTCCAACGATAACGATGGGAACATAGAACCAAACGGGTTGCTCCCGAGCATGGAGGGTCGTGGTATATCTCAGAAAATGTTCCTGAACGAAGAAAAACCATAAGAAGTCTTTATTGGCTTTTTGAACCAGAATGATCCATGGACATGAAATGAGAAGAAAGATGATGATTCCAACCGGTGAAATGAGCTTGAACACATCACGCCATCTCTTTGAAACGAATAGCCACAAGACCGTGATGGCAAACGGGAAGACGATCCCGATCAATCCCTTCGTCAGAAAGGCAAGTGCACTGCTTAGGTAAAGAAGATAGAGCCAGCCTTTTCTCTGGCAGCCTTCAGCAAAGGAGCGATATCCCGCCCACGTGGCAAAACACACAAAGAAGGCGAGAGGCGTATCCAGGATATTGATTCTCCCGAGGAATGAGGGATAGAGAAACGTACTCAATACCCCCGCTGAATAGAGTCCGGTCTTTGTGTCATGGAAAAAAGTCCCGATACGATAAACAAGGAAGATAGATCCCCAGGCGCAAAGGGCGACAAATAACCTTGAGGAGAATTCATTCTCTCCAAATATTTTGAATGCCAGTGCCGTTGCCCAGTAGCACAGGGGGGGTTTCTCAAGGTAAACCACATGATTTAAATGGGGAGTGATGTAATCCCCTGCACGGTTCATGAGACTTGGGATATCGCTATAACGGGCTTCATCTGGTTCCATCAAGGGCATTGCAGGCAATAGGGAGATATAGAGAAATAAGGGGATGACGAAGAGGAAAAAGATTTTTTCCTTCGTCCAATTCCCTTTTTGAACCTCAGTCAACTTTTGTTCACCCCCAGTCCTGTAACGCATCCATAGGTGACTTGTCTGATATCCTCACCAGAAATAATCATACTCTCCTGTGTCACCTTGCCGACTAGATCTTTCATGCTCGCGACGATATAGTCAAGGCCGGTTGGAGGAAAAGCCCCTATGAGTGCAGTAGAATCCGCAAAATACGGATTCATGGCGAGAGTATGCTCGACCGTTTTTTGTGATGCCCATCTACCCTGCTGCTGTTGAATCCCAAATGAGCTCCAATCCTCAATGATCTAAAATAGTTCTATTTCGAGTTAGGATTCGATGATGAATTTAAAATAAGCGATATCTTTCCTGCGCAACCTGAGATATCCGGATTGATTATCCATCCTTCAATTTTAAATTTCAGATTTTAGATTTCGGATTGAAAAAACTGCAATCTGCAATTTGCGATCCGCAATTAGTTTTTTTTAATCAGGGTTCCTTTGACATCCCCGAAGAACATGACATCTTTGATCGTCCCCTCTGTGGGGTAAAGTTCTTTTGATAACCATCCTTCGATAAGACCTTCTTTCGAGTGTGTCACCTCTGGATCCAGAAAAAGCTTGACGAGATACTCTTTCCCATCTTTAAATTTCTCAGATTTTTTTCTCTTCTCCTCCTCTTCTTTTGAAGCCACTCTCACTTCATAACTGGAAGGTCCCTTCTTGGGAAAAGTCGCCACGGTATACTTTCTCCCCCTTTCGATCTCCCCATAGACACCATAACGAAAATTGTAAGCGGCCGTGATGAAATCATCATAGACCATTCCTGGAGGAATCTCCTCTTCTGTCCTCCCCTGGGTGCCGTCTTTCCTTAGCCTCACTTGAATCCATTTTCGCTTTTGATAGTCGAACAAGTTAGTTCGCCTCCTCAACCTGCTTCCGATCTTCACCTCTTCTTCAAACGATATGGATCGGAGGCGTCTCCCCCCATCCATCTCTTCCATGACGGAGCGATACGTGTCCGTTCGATACCGGGCCACCCATCCCAGCACACCCAAGGTCTCCCCTTGAAGGGTGGATGAATAGCGGCCCTTTTCCTTCATTGCCTTGAAACTTATTTTTCCCAATGCCACTTCCTTAAATAGCCAGACCCCGATGATATAGTGAAGTTCCTCGCCCATAAAGAATTCGCCAATGGAGTTTCCTTCTCTCTTTCTTAGAAGGACGGGAACGTCCGCCCATGACTCCAGAGCAAGGAGGGGAAAAGAAGATAGAAGAGGAAGTCCCAAAAGCCACCGAAGAAAATATCGTCTTGTTAGCGAGTTCATTTTTTTTGGTCTTACCTGCCTTCCGAATTCCAAACAGCAATCTCTACCAACCGACATTTCCCAGATGACATCATTTTTAACCATTCCCAGGTCTATCCACCGACCAAACTATGCATTCATAATACCAGTGTAATTACATGAAGGTTATAAACACGATCTCAGATTTTGTATCAATACGCATGGGAGGACCCACAGTCCCCGCCCCGCTGGAGGTATAAACCAAAAGATCACTAAACCATTTTAATCCATAATCGTACCCATGATAGACTTGCGAAGTAATAAAACGTAAAAGAAAAACCTGACCATGGTGAGTATGGCCGGACAGCTGCACCGATATCCCTTGGTCCCTAGCGACCTGCAAATTGAGAGGCGCATGCTTCAACAAGATACTTGGCTGATGATGGTTGATCTTTATCTTCTGCAAAATCGTCTTAAACTGATCCTCTCGCCTTGTATCCCTATAATCCACTCCAATGATCTGCAAGCCATCGAGCACAACCATCTCGTTATCCAAGACTTGCATCCCAGCTCGTCGAACGGCCTGGAGGTAAGGGGTCTTATCACCAAACTCTTCATGATTCCCAGTAATGAAATAGGTACCGTAAGGAGCGGAGATTTTAGAGAGGGGTTCGATTATTCTATCGAGATCCACCGGCTCACCATCGAAAAGGTCACCACCGATAAAAACAATATCCGGTTGCAAACTCTGAATCATGGTCGCAATTTGCCGGGCAAATCGGTTGTTTCTTACCGGACCTAAATGAGTATCGCTCACCCAGACAGCATGTTTGCCTTTCCATTCACTTGGTAAATCATGGAGTTGAAGGGTAATTCGGGTAATTCGAGTCACCCCTGAATTGATAAATCCATAAAGGCTTGCTATTAGGGCCATTCCCATTAGAACTTCAATCAGTGTTTTTTTATTCAAGAGAAAGTGAAATAATTTAGCCAATCCATATAAGGTCCAACAGACAATGGAAGCGAGAACGAAAAGGTAAACTATCCCTATCCAGGATGCCGTAGCGGTATAAAACCATCTCACCCAAAGGTTGGAATAACGGGAGGCAAGGAAGGAGGCGGGAAGCAGGCTTAAGAATAACACACCCAGGGCAATTTTCAGTGTCAGACGTCTCAACGGGCTGTCTACACCCAAAAAGTTCACCAGGGTGAAGTATAAGAGCAGGTGCCCCAAAAAGAGGAATGATTGGAGTATGATCCTGAAGAGGCCGAAGCGCATAAAGGTTTAAACATTATAATTTATGGGACACCAATTTGCCATTGAACCGGTCTTTTGATTAGAACGAACCGTATCCCACAAAGATAGAATCTTAAGGAATGCATGACCGGAGATGACCCTGATGACTCGACTCGATGCCTCCGGGGTAGGATGGAATTGGATTAAGGGTAGAGTTGGTGGTGAGAACAAGGATGAGGAGATGGTGCTGCGGACAACCTCTTGTAATTTTTTGTTTTACATTATCGTCCTCACGTATAATATTTTATAATGCGACTCGAATATAATCTGAAGGATATTATTTTCATAATCCTTTTTTAATTATTGAAAAGAGGCAATATTGGACACACGTGCTATATTCCTTGATACAAGCTTTCTTTCCGAGCAGTGGGTTATCGACCCCGTGCACCTGAGGCCATTCTACCGGGCTACGGTTCAACAAGTCTAACTCTGAGTGTGGTACAATGATTGGGGGCAGGTCAATAGACTCAAATTTAGTGGATGGTCCTACCCCCAGGATTATGGAAGGATTGGAGGCATTGGCCAGGATGATCCATCCAGAAGTCTTGGGAGAGAAGAGATGAAATCGTTAATGATCCAAGGGACAGGCTCTTATGTTGGAAAGAGTTTAATGGTGGCAGGACTTTGTCGGATCTTTAAAAAGGATGGATTTAATGTGGTCCCTTTCAAATCCCAGAACATGTCTTTGAACTCCTATGTGACAAAGGAGGGAGGGGAGATGGGAAGGGCTCAGGTGGTTCAGGCAGAGGCAGCGGGCATCGAGCCCCACGTCGATATGAACCCGATCCTAATCAAACCCAACACGGATATTGGCGCCCAAATCATCATCCAGGGAAAAGTTTACGGAAACATGTCTGCCATTCGGTATCACCGATTTAAGAAAAGAGCCCTAAAGGCTGTCAAAGAGAGTTTTCATCGTCTGAAGCAAAGATATGAGCTTATGGTGATCGAGGGTGCTGGAAGCCCTGCAGAGGTCAATCTGCGAGAAAATGATCTTGCAAATATGGGAATGGCGGAGATTGCGGATGCCCCTGTTATCTTGGTTGGCGATATTGATAAGGGAGGGGTCTTCGCCTCTCTCATCGGAACCCTCGAGCTCTTGAACAAGGAAGAAAAAAGGAGAATCAAGGGGTTCATCATCAACAAGTTTCGTGGAGACATTCGATTATTAAAGCCGGGGCTGGATTTCCTCGAGAAAAAGACAGGACTGCCCGTTCTCGGTGTTATTCCCTATTTTAAAGATCTCTATGTACAGGAGGAGGACGGAGTCTCAATAGAAAAGTTTGGATCAAATCCAAAGAGAGGAGACATACGAATTGTAGTCATCTATCTTCCCCACATCTCAAATTTCACAGATTTTGATGCCTTGCAGAAAGAACCGGATGTGGAGCTCTGTTATTTAAGGCCCGGAAGTCCGATACCCGTTTCGAATTTGATTATTATCCCAGGAAGCAAGAATACGATCGATGATTTTGCCTACCTCAGGAAATCTCAGTATGACAAAGCAATCCTCAAACATCGTCAAAGGGGCGGATTCGTCATAGGGATTTGCGGAGGATACCAAATGCTGGGCCAGCGGATCTCCGACCCTTTTAAGATCGAAACGAATCGAAGGAGCATCGCTGGACTGGGTCTGCTCAATGTTGAAACCACCATTGAAAAGGAAAAGGTGACTTCTCAGGTTTCGGCCAAGGTTTTTCGAAAAGGCTGTCTCCAATGGAGACCCGGGGAGATTTTTGGATATGAGATCCATATGGGGAGAACCAAGAGGGGAAAAAAGATCCCACCAATGTTTTCGATTTTCAAAAAGGGGGATCGAAAGGTTCATATCGAAGATGGGGCGATCTCTGAAGATGGGAAGGTTTGGGGGACCTACATTCATGGAATCTTTGATAACGACAAATTTCGAAGAAGATTCATTAACGATTTAAGAAAAAAAAGGGGACTGTCCCCTTTGAGCAGAAGCGATATTCTCCACTATCACCAATTGAAAGAGGAAGGATTCGACAATTTGGAAATGGGACTCAGGGAAAACCTCAATATGGATCTCATCCACCGAATCCTCAACCTCAGGTGAAAAATTTCAAAAACTAACTCAAGGTGGGAATGAAATCTCCCAGCACTCTGTCAACATCCACCCAACCTGGCAGTCCAGTGCTCACTTTTGGCGTAATCCGCTCTCTTCCACCGGGAAATGGTCAATCCTTAGCTTTGACTGACCTCACCCTTTGTGAAACAAACAACCCCATTTATCTCAAAAATGAGATGAACTCACCAACCTAATAAACTCCTCACAGTAATTAGGGAGAGATCGGCCAGAAAGAACTTTCCTCCTTTATTCCTTTTCATTCACACCAGTATAGCCTTCAGATAAACAATCAGGGATGCTTTTTCCACCGGAAATGACGAAGAGGGAGATCAAAGAGAAATACGGTTTGACGGCAAAAAGGGCAAGAGAAGCGATGAAACAAGGTTTTTTTGTAAAGAACTACAGTAAGAAGCAAATCATCATCAACCCGGAAAATTTTGATCCGGTAGTTTCTTATTCCACTGCGAAGCGGGTCTACTTCAAGAACTTCGCTTGGAGACCATTAGCACAGAGTATCAAGGAGGGTTTGATTCAGGAAGCGGTCACGAGAATGTATGAACTCTGAGGGAAAGTAAAGGAAAACGCCAACGGAAAATATGGCATCGGGTATGGTTACTTCTGGGTGGCGCACAACGCAATGGTTTCCTTTTTTAATACGTGGCGAAGGCAGATGAGGTGTCAAGTTTCTAAGGATTTTGAGGATAAAATGATGACGGCAAGAACTCATCCCTCCGGCCAAGAAATGTTATGAAGCGAGTGAGTGAGCACCGTCTAGGTTGATCCTCCTGGTCATCTGGGTGGGTAATTAGAGGTTGATTTGCTCACTCATTTTTTTCGTTGCGATCCTGAGCAGCCAGCAAGGATAGATTGAGTGGGATCTGAAGTGCACTAGAAAAATGGAATCTTTGGACGGTGATTTTCTTTAGCCACACCTATGATCTTCAGACACATCAGATTTTGCATTTTTGCAGAGTTTTTCATTTGTCAGAGGACGAACCCATTCCGTTGGCTGGGAAAAAGGTCCCTTAATTTTCCGCCCTATCGGTTTCTTCTGGATCTTGATGCTAACACCTACAAAGAGCTGAGATAGCTTTGCACAAAAGTTATTTATTTCCGATTGAAAGAGAGGACACCAATTTACAAACGATTTGGAAAAATGGATTCGACCAATGTGAAAATGTTCTGCGTGGTTGATGAAACTTTTGAAAAGAAATAATCCGCATATCGAGACGAAGCTTCCCGGTATTCTCGTAAATCATAACCTGTAAGAATGATGACGATTATATTCGGATACCGAGCTTTAATTTTTTGGGTCAGCTGAAGGCCATTTTCTCCCGGTAATCTAATGTCCATGAAGATAAGATTGGGACGTAAGGTCTCAACTTGCAGTAACGCTTCTTCTCCACTGATTGCTTCATAAATTTCAACTGACGGGAATCGATCATGCAACGCCTCTTTGAACAATTGCCGAAAAAGAGTACTATCTTCAACGATTAATACTCTGAAGCTTCCCGTCATATCCATCAGTTTTTTCATTTCAGCCTTTATCTCTTTTAGGGAGATTTTAAGGTGCTTTGGGCATAGACCATGTGTTTTTCGCTTATCGGATAGAGGCTCTTTTTCACCATAAATAACCCCACAACCCTTGTAATAACAAACCTGAATCATTTTCTATTCCTTCACGACTCTACTGTCCACGTGAAGCGGTTGTTGAAACTGGTTTGTCTTTTCGGTCAAAGCTTTTCTCCTCTTTCCTAATAAACCCGAATCCTCCACAGTTTTGAGAAACTTTAATATCATCAGGGTAGCCAACACGGCCATATCTGTCACAGACTGAATAAACCATCATTCGATATTTTTCTGGGTCAAATTTCTTGTCCATTACCGATCGATAAAAGCAGATTTATTATGTGGTTATTCTTGTTCGTTACCCTATTAAAGATATTCATACATATAGGTCTAGAAAAGTAAATACGGTAAGTACTGTATTTTTATATAAAAAATGTTGTATTTTTTGCTCAGGACGATTGATTAGGGTCTGAAAGCTTCTATTATAGGTAAGTTTCAAGAATCAGGAGTTCAGGAGAGACTGTCGAAAAAGTCCCCAAGCGGATTCTGGGGTGAGATGCAGAAAAAAATGACCTCACAGAATGCGTCACAATCAACGATCTCATAATTACGAAGGGTCATGAGACCCCCGAAAATCACCCATTAACTGTACTGAAAGGTTTTTCGACAGTCTCGGAAGTAATCAAGCCTCGATCATCACCTTACACGGGAGCCTAAAAATACTGCCTCCCCTCCCCAGATACCCACCCACTCTCCCCAACTGAATCCCGCCCTGAATAAATCTATTGAGTTATTGATGCTCGGCTCGACACCGCCACCACTGGGTTTGTGGGGAGGCGTTGGGGGAGTGTGAGAAGGCGGCGAGGGTAGAGGAGGGCTATCCTGACCCCTTCCTCTAACCTAAATTCGAGGAGAAGCAATGTGGAAACACTTTCTTTACAACCAATTTAAGTTTTTTCAGTCGAATCGAGGGCTTTAAATTTCTGACCTCCTGACTTTGTAACAAGCGTCCATTTTTATCTTCAACAAAGTCACATGATTCTGATTGCCTGCCTTCCTGATTTTTTAGCAAGGCTCCCTCCCATTTTTAGTCGAAGTTTTTGTTTCCAAATTGTTTCCATATATCCCTTGATACCTCAAAATTTCCCTTGATTTTCCATGCTAAATGTTATAAGTTATTTTTCAATCTCATTGTTAATTACCTTTTTAATTTTCGTGGGTTGCATTTTTCTTCCTGCACGATTCACACGCAGGAAGTCAGAGGTTCAAATCCTCTAGCGCCCACCCATTCCGGAAAGTAGAGCGTAGAGAGTGGAACGTAGTTTTTTGAATAACCACCTACCCCATTCTACCTTCCACCTTCGAGAGTGAAACGATGTCGGGACATTCAAAGTGGAGTACGATTAAGCGAAAAAAGGGCGCAGCCGATGCCAAACGGGGAAAAGCCTTTACCAAAATCATCAAAGAGATTATGGTCGCAGCCCGCTTTGGAGGAGGCGATGTCAATGCTAACCCAAGGCTCCGGACCGCTGTCCTTGCAGCCAAATCAGAAAATATGCCGAAGGATAACATTGATAGGGCGATCAAAAAAGGAACTGGAGAGCTGGAAGGGGTCAATTACGAAGAGCTGACGTATGAGGGTTACGGTCCGGGCGGCGTGGCGATGATGCTGGAAGTGGTGACGGATAATAAGAACCGGACCGTTGCCGATGTGAGACATATCTTCAGCAAGTACAACGGGAGCTTGGGTGAGAACGGTTGCGTCTCTTGGATGTTTGAGAAGAAGGGATTGATCGTCATTGAAAAGAGCGGAGTCGATGAAGATCGTCTGATTGAAGTCGCATTGGATGCAGGAGCTCTCGATGTGAAAGATTCGAGAAAGGAATTTGAGGTGACAACCGATCCAGCCAGTTTCGAAGAAGTGAAAAAGGCTGTAGAGGCGGCCGGGTTTAAACACAGCTATGCTGAGGTAACCATGGTTGCCCAAAGCACGGTTCATTTGAGTGGAAAGGAAGCGGAGCAGATGCTGAAGTTAATGGAGGCACTGGAAGATTCTGACGATGTCACCAAAGTTTACGGCAATTTCGATATTGCCGAAGAGGAGATGGAACGGCTCAGTGCGTAAACATCTCTGTTTCAGTTAAGTCGGAAGCCACCCCCTTCGAAGGAAAGTGATTGGGTGGCTTTTTCACATCGGGAGAAATCTTTTTGGTGAAGGCAATCGGAATCGATCCAGGCTTAGCGATGACGGGGTTTGGAGTGGTCGAGGCTCTTCCCAGGGGAGGAAGGGCCTGTGAGTGGGGAGCCATTCGAACCGAAGCAAATTGTCCGGTATCGCTTCGTCTAAAAACCATCTATGACGTGCTCAAAGGGCTTCTCGAAAAGTGGAGTCCCAACCTTCTCGTCTTGGAAGAGGTTTTTGTCATGAAACAATTTCCTAAGGCGGCCATCCAGTTGGGAGAAGTGATAGGGGTGATCTACCTTGCGGCTCAGGAGATGGACATTCCTGTGGTCGAAGTGAGGCCGACAGAGGTGAAGAGTGCGTTGACCGGAAGCGGTCGGGCCGATAAGGAGCAGATGAAGAAGGCGATTCGCCAGATTCTCAGGATCGAGAGTCCGCTGAACTCAAGCCATGCAGGGGATGCCCTAGCCCTGGCCCTGACCGGCCTTTCCCGAAACGAAAATTTCAGATGGTGATGGTGGTAGTGATTAGTGATAGATTTTTTCACCAACACCATCACTCTTCACTATCACTCATCAAGGGAAAGAAGATGATTCGCTATATCGAAGGGAAATTGCTCAAAAAAGAAGAGGACAGGATCGTTGTGTTAGCGAATGGAGTGGGGTATGAGATCCTGCTCCCGGCGATTGTCCGGCAGACCTTCAGTCCGAAGCGAGCGGGGGAGGACGGAGAAGTCGTCAAACTTTATGTTTACTACCACCAGACCGAGCGGCAGCCCAAGCCTCTTCTTATTGGTTTTAATTTCGAGCCGGAGAAGGAATTCTTCGAGAAATTTATAACCGTGGAAGACATCGGTCCGCCGACGGCGGTGAAGGCCCTCATGATGCCCATCCCGAAGATTGCCAAGGCGATAGAGGAAAGGGATTCGAAAATCCTTGGAAGCCTGAAGGGAGTCGGGAAGAGAACTGCGGAAAAGATCATCGCTACCCTCCAGGGAAAAGTTGGTAAATTTGCGCTGATGAGGGAGGATCAAATTCCGGTTGACGTGGAGGTCGTGGACTTCAAAAAACAGGTGGAGGAAGTTTTGGTCAAAGACCTTGGTCATAAGTTAAGCGAAGCACAGCGTTTGGTCAAAGACGCAATGGTCAGAAACCCGAATATTTCCAGCCCTGAGGAATTGTTTGAAGAGGTCTATAGGGGGCAAAAAGACGCTCCCGTGTGATGGGACAGCGGGCTTGGAATCTCATGTCTTTGCGGACAATGATTTTCGAAATAGCTATATGAAGTTCCAAATTCCAAATCACAAATCCCAAATAAATTCTAAATTGCAATTTCAAATGGCCCAAACGATTTTGTTTGGAATTTTGGTTAATGTAATTTATTTGTGGTGCTTGTCATTTGGTGCTTACTCAATGAGGATAGTATGACGGAATCCGAAGAGAGCAGAAGACCCGATCCAAAGGTGAAAGTTGAGGAGACCGAGGCTGAAGACTACCTCGATCTGAGGCCCCGTAAGCTTTCTGAATATATCGGTCAGAAACAGGTGGTGGAGACCTTGGAGATCGCGATCCAGGCGGCTAAGAAGCGTGGGGAGCCTCTGGATCACATCCTTTTCCATTCTCCGCCCGGGTTGGGAAAAACGACCCTTGCCCATATCATCGCCACAGAATTGGGGGTCCGCATTGTCACCTCCTCCGGGCCCGCAATCGAAAAGGGAGGCGACCTGATCAGCATCCTCACCCACCTGGAAAGAGGAGACGTCCTGTTCATTGATGAAGTCCACCGTCTTCCCAAGGTGGTGGAGGAATTCCTCTATCCGGCCATGGAAGATTTTTGCATCGATTTCATTTTCGATAAAGGGGCTCATGCGAGAAGCCATCGGTACCGCTTGGAACGGTTCACCTTCGTGGGTGCCACCACGCGGGCGGGGCTTCTCTCCGCGCCGCTTCGGGAGCGGTTTGGAATATTGAGGAACCTCGATTTCTATTCTGTGGAAGAACTCTGCCAGGTGGTTAGGCGGTCGGCGGCGCTCTTAAGAATTCCCATTGACGAAGGGGGGACAGAGGAGATCGCCAAGCGGTCGAGAGGCACACCGAGAATTTCGAATCGGCTTCTCAAACGGGTCAGGGATTTTGCCGAGATCCGCGGGCAAGGGAAGATCGACAAGGCCATTGCCGATGAGGCACTGCGCTTGGAAGGAGTCGATGAGATCGGTTTGACAAGCCTTGACCGAAGGTTCCTGGAGACGATCATCCGGTATTACAAAGGAGGGCCGGTGGGCCTTGAGGCGATGGCAGCGACTCTCCAGGAAGAATCGGATACACTGGTCGATATGATTGAGCCCTTCCTCTTGAAGATCGGTTTTGTGGCAAGAATGCAGAATGGAAGAAAGGCCACAGAATTAGCCTACCAACATTTTGGACTCCCCTATTCGGAATCGGGGAGACAACTTTCTCTCCCCACCCGGAAAAAACATTAATCCCGATTGACAGGGAGATTTCATCATCCCTTTAGGATGTCTTTGTTCTTATCGATCTTGGCCTTGGATCGGAGTTGATCGAGCCAATTCTGGAGCGCTTCTTCCTGTTTCTGGTAGCTCAGCCGCTTTTCAAGGTTTGTCTTCACCGATGGGAATTTGCTTTGATCCGCAGGCTCGTAGCCGGATAACCTCACCACAAAATATCCATCCTTTGTATGAATGACTTCCTTAGGGATAGGATTTTTGTCTGTCAGTGAAGCGAGCACTCCCATCCATTCTCTCGCAGGACCGATTTTGGGAACCACCCCCGCCGTCCGGGTGAAGAAACCGGTCTCTTCCAGAGGATAACCTTTCTCCCTTGCGATCTCTCTGAGGTTCTTGCCCGCTCGAATCTGATTGAGAAGTTCTTCCGCTACCTGTCGGGCTTTCTCCTCTGCCTTTGTTTCGATGACCCTTCGGGTCACTTCCTCTTTCACCTCGTTCAGAGGAGGGAGCCGGGAATCTTTCTTGTTCACTAGCTTCAAGATATAAAAATTGGGCGGGATACTAACCACAGGAGAGATTTCTCCCGGCCTTAAAGAGGAGGCACTGGAATAAAAGAGAGGACTCCTCCCGATATCCGGGATCTCGTCGCCCTCTTTGAAGAAGCCTGTGGTTTTAGTCGGAATATCGTTCTCCCCTGAATATCCCTCTAAATCGCGACTCTTGAAAAGGGCGTAGAAGGCATCATCCGCTTTTCGAGAGGCTTCTGCTTTTGCCTTTTCTTTCTTCAAGGTCAAAAGGATCTGGTCCTTTACAGCGTCGAAGGGTTTTAATTTCTCCTCCTTAACCTCCTCGACCTTAAAAATATGAAACCCATCATTTGCTGGCAGCACTCTACTCAACTCCCCCGCCTTCATGTTGAAGAGAATCGATTCAAGTTGTTCACCCAACATTCCTTTTTGAATCCAACCCAGGTCGCCTCCCTTGGGGCCATTTTCTGCGTCAGAATACTGCTTCGCCAACGAAGCAAAATCCTTTGTCTTCTTGGCTTTCTCCAGGATTTCTTCAGCTTTCTTCTTTTTCGTCTCTATTTTATCAGGAGTGTCTTGCGATTCCACCTTGATCAGGATGTCCCTCGCTCTCACTTGTTTAGGTATCTTGAAGGTATCTTTTCGAGCATCATAATATCGCTTGACTTCATCCAGGGAGACCTGGACCTTTCTCTCAAAATCAGAAGGACGAAAGAGGAGATATTGAACCTGAAGAAGAGTGGGAATTCTGAATTCCTCCTGATGTTTTTGATAGTAGTCCTTTACCTCGACCTCATTTACGTTGACCTGGCTTTTGAGAGAGTCAGGACCAATTTTTAAGAAGATGAGGTTGATCCGCTCGTTCTCGAAGAGATAAGTGTCCAGCACCTCGTCATCCGACACCTTTCCCTCGTTTAATTTAATCAAGCTAACAACCTTTGAAATCAGGAGATTCTCTCGTTGACTCTGCTCAAACTCTTCCGGGGTCATCCGGTTTGAACGAAGAAACCATTCGTACCCCCTTCTATCAAACTGGCCATTCACCTGAAAGGTCGGGATGGATTCAATGGCTTCCCTCAGCTCTTCATCGGAGACGGAGAGTCCCAATCTTTTCGCCTCTTGAAGGATGAGGATCTTGTCGATGAGCCCATCCAAGATTTTCTCTTGCAGATGCAGCTCTTCAATCATCTTCTCCGAAAAGGAGGGGCCCAATGCCTCGCGATATTGCTTGATTGCGTTCTGCAGAGCGTCGTTGTATTCCCTCCATTCAATGGTGACACCATCTACCTTAGCCACATAGGTCACTTTTTTCTCCCGGAAATACGAATATCCTCCCCAAGAGATGAAGCTCACGGCCACCAAGATCAAGATGCCTTTGAGCATCCATGACTGCGCGTGTTCCCTCATTATTCTCAGCATTACTTTTCTCTCCTATAACAACCAATATTAATCAATCGCTCCTAAAAACACAAGGGACGGTCACCGGCGGGGTTCGGAAAAGAATCCCCTTGATTCTTTAAGGTTTTTGGGTAATGAATTCTTCATGAAGGAGAAATCAAGAAGCAAGGATGACTTTAGGGGGGAGGGAAAACCATGTACGATTTTCTGCTGACGGAGGAGGAGAAGAAATTACAGGAGGAGGTCAGGAGGTTCGTCAGGGAAAAGGTGCCCAGTTCCCTGATCCGAGCGATGGATGCGGACCAGGTGAAATATCCAAAAGAGTACATAGAAAGTCTGGCGGCGCAAAATCTCCTCGGCCTTCGCTTCTCCAAAGAATGGGGAGGCAGAGGAATGAAGTGGACGGGCGAGGTAGCGGCCCTTGAGGAAATTGGCGTCCTTGGATCAGGAATGAGTTGCCTCTACTCTTTAGTGAGCATCTGCGGCGAGGCAATCCATCATTTCGGCACTCCAGAGCAGAAGGCAAAATATTTGAGACCCACCCTTGAGGGAAAGCTCTGCTGTGCGGAGGGTCTCACCGAACCCCGGGGAGGATCCGACTTTTTCGGCGCCACCACGATTGCCAAGAAAGACGGGGGCCATTATATTCTCAACGGCCAGAAGCGTTTTGTAGTAGGGGCGGAGGGAGCGGACTATTTTCTGGTCTATGCAAAGACCGCACCGGAGGCGGAGCCCCACCAATCCATTTCGTGTTTCATCGTCGAAAGAGATAGCGATGTAGAAGTCAAGCATGTTTACGGGCTCCTGGGCTCACGGGGAGGAGGGACAGGCCGCCTCTATTTTCGCGATACCAAGGTGCCGGTAAAAAACCTCGTTGGGCCGTTGAACGGGGGGTTGCTGGTCTTCAACCGGATGATGATTCCTGAGCGGCTGACCACTGCAGCCGGAGCCCTTGGCATGGCGCGGTGCTGTCTGGGGATTGCGACACGATATAGCGACCGAAGAAAGGCCTTTGGAGAGCCGATCCGAAAATTTGAGGCGGTCAGTTTTAGGGTGGCCGATTCGATTGCAAAACTCGATGCCGCTCGGAGCCTCGTTTATGTAACGGCAAGGCATGTGGATGAAGGCTTTGATTCGAGGCGAATGGTCTCCGAGGCAAAAAAGACCTCCACAGAGATGCTCTGGGAGGTCGTGAATCATTCGATGCAGGTGATGGGCGGGATCGGATATACGAATGTCTATCCGATCGAGCGTTTCTTCCGTGATGCCAGATTGCAGATGATCTGGACCGGAACGAATGAAATCATGAATCTCCTCATCCAGCACGAATTCTACAGGGAGACATTGAAAGGAGAGAGGGACGCGAGGGATGTAGAAAAAGATGCGATGGACCTCGAAGGAGAAGAAGAAAAGATTTATGAGTGAATAAGCACCAAATCCCAAATACCAAAAACCAAACAATAACCAATGTTCCAATGACCAAAATCCCCCCCCTCACTCCTCTCCCCTTGGGGAGAGGAGTGAGGGGGGGGATTGAAAATTGGGTAATTGGAATTTATCTGGAATTTGGTATTTGATTATTGGAATTTCCTTTATGGCGTTAGCATCGAAACGATATTCTATAGACAACTTCTCTAAAATAATATGGCAACAAAGGACCGTATTTGCATCACTGGAATAGGAATCGTCTCTCCGATTGGAATCGGGAAGGAAGAATTCCTTTCATCCCTAAAAAACGGGAAATCCGGCATCGAAGAGATTAAACAATTTAATACCCATTTTTCCCCTTCCAAAAAGGGAGGAGTAATCCGGTCTTTCCACCCAAAGGATTTCATACTCTCGAGCAAGATCCGGCGTCTTGATCGGGCGAGCCAGTTCGCGATCGCCGCTTCGAAACTGGCTTTAGACGATGCCAAGTTCACCGTGACTCATGAGAACAGCTCGAGGGTTGGAGTGGTACTGGGCTCCGGTTTTTGCGGCCTCTCGAGCTCAGAGGAATTTCATCGAGGGCAGGTTTTAGAAAGTTTTTTAGACTTAAACCCCATGCTTTTTCCCAATACTGTTCCGAATGCCCCTTCAAGTTATGTCTCCATCGAACTCGGAATCCAGGGGGTTAATTCCACTTTGGTCCAATCCTTCTGCACAGCGGAGGCAGCCATATCTTTTGCGTGCGACCAGCTTCGAAAAGGAAAGGCAAACCTGATCCTGACAGGTGGAGTGGACGAGTTGAGCGAGCTTCTATTCCGAGGATTTTCAGACCTTCATCTCTTAGCTACGGATCACGGGCATGGCGAAAAGTCCAGCCCTTACGATAAAATGAGAAACGGACTGGTATTGGGAGAGGGCGCTGGAATATTAGTCATCGAGAATGAAGAGCATGCCAGATCGAGGGGAGCAAAGATTTGCGGCTATATTCTAGGCTACAGTTTAACGGGGAGATCACCGAAAGGGGACGGGTCAGAGGATTTAAATCGTTCCATGAAAAAGGCGCTCAACGGGAGAGAAAGCACTTCTATCGATTACCTCAGCGGGGCTGGGAATTCATCCAGGGGATTGGACGCCTTGGAAGCCAAAGCGGTTAAAGAGACATTTCCCACGCATTACCTTCAGATTCCCATCAGTTCAATCAAGTCAATGACGGGGGAAGCCATTGCATCCGGGGGGATGAGGATGGTGGCCAATGTGCTCTCGATGGATCACGACTTCATTCCACCGACTCTCAATTACTTGAACCCTGACCCGATTTGTGATCTTCGTTACGTAGTCAATCAAAGATTGGACCGAGAGATTCAAACGATCCTCCACCTGGGGATTTCGCCGGAAAATTGCTTTTCGTCTATCCTTATAGGTGTGGAATGGAATGGATAGCGAGCTTTTGGAAACTCATTCTTGTCTTCACGCTTATCCACTTCACCCTGGGTCGATCTTTCTCTGTCCTTTTCGCCATTTTCAACCAAGTACCTGTCTTCCTCTACTTCCCCCTGGCCTTGGCTTATGACTACGTTCAAATTCCAGTGTACGGCGCCATCTTGGAGCATTCCAGCAGGAGTGTTTTCCCCGTGGAATGGCTGAAGAGAAAAGCGGATCATGTCCTGGCCCGCATGGATGAAAAACCGATTTTGAAAAAAGTGATGTCCCTGGGGAATGTGGGACTGATCCTGCTCTCTGCTCTTCCGATTCGGGGCTTTGGAATCCTCTCGGCAAGCATCGTTTGTTTCTTTCTTAGGAAAGGAAGGGTGGAAGGAACCATTCTCCTGATGACCGGTTCCTTCATAGGTATTTTCATCATCATGGGTATCGCAAGTGGAATCTTTAAAATTTTGGCTCTATTTTAGTGTGGTGCGTCCCGCACTTTCTTTTATAAGTCCCTTTACCTTTCCTGTCATTCCGGGCTTGACCCGGAATCCGGCGTTTCTAAACTGGGTTCCCGCCTTAGCGGGAATGATGCCTGAGAAATGACGCACTACAATTAGGTTACCATAACAGTTCAGTGTTAGAAGGCAAACTGAAATGTCGGAGATGAAAGAGATCCTTGAAAGGCTTCCTCATGATTTTCCCTTCCGGATGATCGATCGGATTCTCGAAATCGAAAAGGGAAGGAAGGCGGTTGTCGTTAAGAATGTCAGCATCGATGAGCCGTATTTTTCAGGCCATTTTCCGAAGGAACCCATCCTGCCGGCCGCTTTGATTGTGGAAGCGATGGCGCAAACCGGAGGGCTGGCTATTCATTCTTCATTTGAGAGGGAGGAAGAGGGGATACCGGTCCTGGCGAGAATCGAAGAATTTCGAATGAAAAGAAACGTCATCCCCGGAGATCAACTGATCCTCGAAGCAGAGATTTTGCACGTATTTTCCGGTATGGCCAAGGTGAAGGTTCTTGCCAAAGTGAAAGGAGAAATCGTCGCTGAGGGAACGCTCATTCTGGCCAAGAGGCCGGCGGACGGCGAATGAAAGAGCGAGTCACAGAACCTGGAATTATTGAAGACCAGGAGCTGGCAGAATATTACAACCGTATGGCCAAGCGATATGGGAGGTTTCCTTGCCAGAGGGTTCTCAAGCGAGTTTTGGCCAAAGGGATTGAGAAGGGGAAGGCCATTGATGTGGGAACGGGTCCCGGGACCTTCCCTATTTTTCTGTCAAAGGCCATTCCAGGGGTTCGATTTAAAGGAATTGATCTCTCTCCGGTCATGGTCAACCTTGCGAGAAGAAACGCAAAGGAAGAAGGGTTGGCCGACAAGGTCGAATTTGAAGTAGGCTCGGCCTACTCCCTCCCTGTAGAGGATCATTCGCTTGACCTTGTTCTCTGCATTACCACGCTCCATCATTTAGACCGTCCCGTGGACTTCTTCAACGAGGTTGCCCGATCCTTGAAGGAAGGGGGGGCGTTTGTTATAGTTGATTTCCATCGGGATGCCTCTTTCGTATTTATCGGAATTTTTAGTCTCCTTTGGAGGGCCTTTTTCGGAAGGCATCCTAAAGCGAGGAGAGGCTTTTTGGAATCGATCCAGTCTTCCTATACCCTCAAGGAATGCCTGGATTTCCTACAACGATCGAGATTGGAGCATTGGAAGCTTTACACACGCACCATAGAGATGTGGATCGAATCAGCGGGGTATCACTCCTAATTCATCCTCTTGATAAAACGGGACAAGGGAGATTACTAAAGGCGTGCATGGAATTTGAAATGGAGGAAGTCGACTGCCCCATCTGTGGGGAGTCAAGGGGCGACCCTTTCCACCTAGAGGGTTCCTTCCAGATGGTCCGGTGTTCCTCATGTCAATTCGTTTTTCTCAATCCTCGGCCCACGGCTGAATCTCTTCATCATTTCTATCAAACGTATCTCCCGGATGAAGAATCATCGATTGATTCATGGGAAAAGATGATGAAGCCTGTCTTCCACCGGGCGGCCAATCTGATCAAGCGTTACGGAAAAAGCGGACGGCTCTTGGACGTGGGGTCTGGTTTTGGATTTTTTGTTGCTGAGATGGAGAATAAGGGATGGGAAGCAGTGGGCGTTGAGATCTCCCAAAGAGCCTTAGACTATGCAAGGAATATTTTAGCACTGGCAGTCCGTGCAGGGCCATTGGAGAAGGTGGGTTTTCCCGATAGTCATTTTGATGCCGTCACTGGATTCTATGTCATCGAACACCTTCCCTTCCCGAAGGCCTTTCTTGGGGAATGCCACCGAATTCTTAAACCAGGAGGACTCCTCGTACTGCGGTATCCTCATACCACTCCCATCAAGAATCTCCTCCGTTTCTTGGGCGTTAAGAACCGCTTATATGATCTACCCGCCCATCTCTGCGATTTCTCGCCGAAGATGATCCAGCAGTGTTTAGAGAGAATTGGTTTTGAGAAATGCAAACATTTGATCGGAGGGTACACCGTGCCGGGCGATTTGGGAAAGCGGACCTCCTCCGTTCTTTTCGGGAGTTTCGCTGAAGCACTTTTTCATCTGAGTGGTAAAAAATTTCTTTTTCCGGGAGTCAGCAAGACCATATTGGCGTTCAAAAGGTAATGTATTGTAATGGGTACCTTGCATCCGAGTGACAAAAAGTTGAGTGATTCCTCACCTTCTTGATGCGCGCCTGCGTGAAGCCTCGCCTGCCAAAGCCTTGTGCTGCGGGCAGGCGCTTCGGCGAAGGCAGGGGGGAGGACGAGGGTGGGGTGAATTTCCGAATCGTGTCCCCCCTCACCTCCATCCTCTCCCACCGAGGGGAGAGGAGGTATGTTTTTCACACTCAATAAGCAGACACTAACACCAACACTAACACTAACACTTGATTAAGTAACTGAGATTCCATGAAAAAACGGGTTGTGATTACAGGTCTGGGTGTGGTGAGTGCCGTGGGAAATAGCCTCCCTGAGTTCTGGGACTCCTTGATCGAGGGAAGAGACGGGACAAAGGAGATTACGGTCTTTGATCCCTCCGGCTACCGGACGAAGATTGCTGCCGAGGTTTCCCAACTGGACCCTGGAGCCCATTTTTCAAAAAAGGAGATTCGGCGCTTTTCCCGATGCGATCAATTCGGTCTGATTGCATTCAGGGAGGCGTGGGAATCTGCTCGGTTTGACCAGGATTCGTACAATAAGGAGAGGGTGGGAGTCGTATTGGGAGCAGGCTCCGGCGGCATACTCTCGGTCGAAAAATACTTTAGAGACTATTACCAGGGAAGGAAGAAGAGCTCTCCCTCTCTTCTGATCTCTTATTCTCTGGCCACCACGACAGACCACATCGCCATTGAATTAGATCTGCAAGGGCCCCGAACGACCACCGCAACGGTCTGCTCTTCAAGCTCTGCCTCTATCGGTGTTGCCTGTGAGATGATTCAAATGGACTTAGCCGACGTGATGGTGACGGGTGGAAGTGATTCTCTCTGCGAGGTCTCTTACAGCGGATTCAGCAGCCTGAAGCTGGTTGATCCCGAAAATTGCAAGCCCTTCGACAAGAGGAGACAGGGTCTGGTCATCGGTGAAGGAGCTGGGATCCTGGTCATCGAGGAACTGCAGCACGCCTTAAGGAGAGGCGCGCCGATTCATGCTGAGTTCTTGGGATACGGGATCTGTGCTGATGCCTACCATCTCACCGCGCCCGAGCCTAACGGAGAGGGTGTGGAAAGAGTGATGCGACTTGCCTTAGCGCATGCGGGGGTCTCCCCGGAGGGGGTCGATACCATCAATGCCCATGGCACGGCCACGCCCTTCAATGACATTGCCGAGACAAGGGGGATCAAACGGGTTTTCGGGGAAAGGGCAAAAGAGATTCCGATCAGCGGGATCAAATCCATGATAGGACATTGCCTTGGCTCTGCGGGCGGCATTGAGGCTGTGGCAACCGTGATGACGCTGGAGAGGGGAATCATTCCCCCCACCATCCACTATGAAGTTCCCGATCCCCTTTGCGATCTGAATTATACACCCAATCAGTCTATTAAAAAGGATGTTCGGGTTGCCCTCTCAAGCTCGTTCGCCTTCGGCGGCAATAATGTGTGTTTGGTGTTTAGAAAATATGAAAGAGAATAGAAAGATTCAAGGGGCCAAGGGGCCGAGGATCCAAGGTCTTGAATGTGGAGGGTAGAATGTGGAATGCGGTTTTGACCACTTTCTACTCTCCACTTTCGGCTCTCTGTCTCTTGAACCCTCGAATCCTCAAACCCTATAAAACAATGGACCATCGCGTTGTCATTACAGGTTTGGGAATGGTTTCCTCTATTGGAATTGGCAAAGAGGCGTTCTGGGAGGGTTGTCTTCAGGGAATCTCCGGGATTAAGCCGGTCCAGAGGTTCGATGTGTCCTCTTATCGCTCTCAATTGGGCGGCCAACTTCCTGAGATCGATTTTAGGGCCTTTATCAAGCCAGCGAATCTGAGAAGGATGGATCGAATAGGGAAAATTGTGGTTTCAGCCGTCCGATTGGCTATAGAGGATTCAGCCATCGACCTAAATAAAGAGAATTCCAGCCAGATAGGGATTTCAATCGGCACGGGCTTGGGGAGCTCAGATACCGTGGACCAGTTCTTCCGTTCCCTTTTGAAGGAGGGCCCCCTTGGAGCCGCACCCCTGCTCTTCCAAACCGCTGTACCCAATGCCATCACAAGCCATTGTGCTATCGAATATGGAATCAAGGGAGTCAACATCACTTTCTCTCATGAAGAATCCTCCACAGAGATGGCCATGACTTTTGCTCATCATCTGTTAAAGGAGGGAAGGGCAGATGTCATCTTCGCAGGGGGAGGCGATGAGTTGAGTGAGCCCCTCTATCATGTCTATTCGATGCTGGGAGCTTTATCGCCGGGAAGAGGGAAAGGGGTGGAAGGCGTAAGGCCTTTTGATCAGGATCGGAACGGAATTGTCCTGGGTGAAGGAAGTGGAATCCTCGTCTTAGAGACATTGGAGCATGCGAAGAAGAGGAGGGCAAGAATCTATGCCGAGATGGCTGGCGCCGGGCTTGCAGGAAGCACGGCTGGACTGCTTCGATATGATTTCAAAGGAGATTCGATTGCCAGGGCGATGTCTTTAGCAGCTCAAGAACTAAACACCATTGACTATATTTCAGTGGCCGCTAATTCCACTCCCGATCTCGACCGGGGAGAGACCCTTGCGATAAAAAAGATTTTTGGGGAGAGGGCAGGAGAGATTTCCGTCAGCAGCCTTAAATCGATGCTCGGAGAGTTCGACGGTTCGGGAGGGATCAGGGCTTGTGAATTGGCATTAAGTGTTTATCATGGAATGATTCCCCCGACCATTGGAACAGAGCGTCTTGACCCACAATGCGATTTGAATGTGGTCCTTGCTCAGCCGAAGAAAAAAGAGATACGGTGTGCTTTACTTAATGGTTGCTCGAATGGGGGGTCGAATATCTCCCTATGGTTTAAACGGTACCCTTCATCGTGAAATGAAGGAGGAGTAAGTTCAAAAAGTTACCCCGTAGAATAGTATCTAACATCATTGTCATTCATTTCTGCCCATAGAGGATGCCAATTGTCCCAACCATAAATGGGAGCTTCAACGCCTTCGGAATGAAGTCCGAATCACTGGTGTCTCTGAATTCTATCTTTTCAATGCCCCAGCCTTTGATCGCTTCAAGCAAGTCATCGACTCCCCCATATACTCTCTTCCAGAGAAACAGGTCTTGAAACACGAACCTTCCCCCTTTCTTCACCACCCTCAAGGCTTCCTTGATCACCTCCTTTTTATCCCTGGCGTCCCTCACTTCGTGGAACACCAAATTGCTGACGGCGAAATCGAAGGCCTCGTCGTCAAAAGGCAACGCTGAAGCGCTTGCCTTCCGGAAGGTAACCCGATCCCTTAGGCCCTCAATCTCTGCATTCCGTTCACAGACGCCTTTAGAATACTCCCACGCTCCGCCCCAATTGTCTATGCCGACGACTTTAACCTTGGGATACTTCTTCGCTATCCCAATCGTCAGTGGAGCGTTGCCGCACCCGATATCAACCGCTTTCCCTTCTCCGTCCCATTCGAGATAACTTAGTACCAGACCTTGAATCCTGGCCTGGATGTTCCCTCCCGCGGGCGAGAATCTATACCGTGCGTACGCGAAGTAGACGAAAGGCGGAAAGAACAGCGTACTAATGATCAATATCGGAAGTGCAAAAAGAATAGAAAGTACGAAAAAAGCGAGCGTGAGCGCGGCTGGGATATAGATCAATTTCGCCGACACCCAGTTGCCATAAATGGGTTGCTCTGTTTGGTGCTTAGTCAGGGTACCGATCGACATCGATAGTAAAATCATATAAATCTTCTGACAATTGGTCAATCGAGAGTTTCAGGAAGAGGTAAGATATCGGGTTATCGCTTCCACCTACAAGTCATTACAGGGAACCATATTCAAGAATCGAAGATTACGAGTTGAAAGCGAGCGTAACGCAGTGGTCACCGGAGCTGCGCGTTGAAACCTTAGCCTCGGAATCACATATTTTCTAACCAAAGCAAGATAAAGTAACGGTTCAATAATTTTGCTAAAAGCTCGCCTCCGACTGAAAACGGCGGAGAGCTTTTAGCAGGGCGTTAAGATAACCCTAATTCTTTTTTAAGCGCCCTTCAAGTTTTTTATCGAAAGTAGGGAGGCATTTCGCGGCCGGTATCCAAGTGGGATCGCCCATGTAAGCGTTGTCGGGCATGTCCCAGGTATTCGGAAACACCATTTCAGCGATGGCACGGTCTGCTATAACCTGATGGTCATCGGGCCGCATGTAATGTTTCCAGCCAAAAAAATCGAAGGTGTCTCCCTCCCAGGCGGCGATGACCTTCTGCGGATCGGTGCTACCAGCCTTTTGTAAAACCTGGGCGTACCAGTAGTATGATGTGAGCATTCTATACCATGCGCCGGCGGGCCACTGATACAATTCTGTGTTATATGGACTTTTCCATGTCTTCCACCGGCCATTCCATATGTCGCATAATCTCTTAACATTACGCGGCCTGCGGTCCAGGTAGAACTCTGAACACAGAACTAAGCCTCGCCCTGCAGGACCGCCGATAACCCGCAGGGGGCGGGTGTCGTCAATCCACGGACTAGCCATGGGAATATAATAATCCGGTTTTAGGGGACTTTTCAGACCCAATTGTCTCGATTGCTTGACCAGGTTCTCATTGTCGGCCCCCCAGGCCATTTGAATGACCACCTCGGCTCCAGAGGCTCTCACCTTTTCCAAGTAGGGCGCAAAGTCCTTGGTGAACACTGGAAAAAACTCCTCGCCGACGATCTTGGCGTTGGGCTTAATTTCCAATATGGCCTTTTTGAAAGCGCCGGTGGAAGAGTGTCCCCAGAGGTAGTCCTGGGCTAAAATGTAAAACTTCGTTTCCGGGCGCTTTTCATAAAAATAAGCAAGGGCCTTGCCCTGGGTGGAGGAGGTCCCGGTAGTGCGAAAGACATATTCGCTCCAGTCCGGAAGGTCCATGAGTTCATCGGCCACTGCGCCATTATTTATGTAAATAGCCTTATATTGTTTCGCAACCATCATGCCGGCCTTGGCAACGTGGCTTCCGGACGTTCCCGTAAACACGTTAACTTTGTCTTCCAGGACCGCCTTTTCGGCCGCCCGTTTGCCCGGGTCCGGCCTCGCCTGGGTATCCGATTTGACGATCTGGATCTTCTTCATCTTGCCGTCGACCTTGATCCCGCCCTGAGAGTTGATATCCTGGGCGACAAATCCAAGTACGGAATAGTAAGCCTCCCCAATGTAGGCGTCCACCCCTGAAAAGATATCCCATATGGCGATCTTGATGGTGTCGCCGGAAGTTGGGAATGTCTGATTGTTCGGGTCATATTTGGAAAGATCCCCCTTGAGGGGCTCGAAGGCCATGGCCTGTGGCAGCCCGCACAAAAAAACAATGAGCATAAAAAAGCACCCCATTACGATCCATCGCTCTTGAAATTTAACAGTTGCCTTCATTTTTTCCTCCTTTCTCTTAGGACATCAGCTCCTTCCTGTGCGACCGAGGTCATCACACCAAGAGCAAAGATTAAGGCGAGACTGATGAGTATTAACCTGAATCCTGCGTGAGTTTCTGTGGGCCCATTATTTGGGAGCCCTTGGCAAATGCGGCTTTTGCATTAAAATGACTGTCAAATAGCGGTTACAATTTAACCGTACCGTAGGTATCGTTAAACTGTAATGCCTATTCCGTAATTCTATCGACCTGGAAACCTCATTTTGTGAGGGTGGTCCAAAACCAAGGCCATAGTGTGTCACGCAGGATTCAGGTTAACATTAATCTCTTGTATTTAAGCTTTCTCCATTCCCCACCCCCTCCGGAAAGAGAAAGTTTATTAGGAATGTCGAATTGACTATACCAGAACCAACCGTTTTGTCAATGCCGAAAATGGTCCCAAATCCCGATATAGAAAAAGTACACGTAGCTGACCGTCCGGATCAGGAGAGATTTTTTAAGCGAAGAATTCCTGATTCTTCAAATTGTCTCCCTAACCCGTATCAAGAAAGAATGGCCCCGGTGGGGCATGGCCATTCCTTAGATTTTTGGCAAACTCCTCCGTTAGCTTTGTGCCTTGTCCGCTGTATTCGTCTCCTCTTTCACCCACCTGGACAGACGCTCAGTCCAAAAGACTTTTTTCTGATCCCTTGAAATAGTTCCCTTTTCTCCAAATCGATCATCAACTTCAGAACGACCTCCCCTGCATGTTTCACAATTCGATCCGCCACTTGAACCAGCTTCCACCGGAACGTGGCGATGGTCTGTTTCATCCATGATTCTGGACACGAAAGTCGTTTGAATCCGATAAAAAGATTATAGGCAATGACTCCGAGCCTGAAAAAGACTGCGTTGGCGTAGCTCTGCCCACAAGGCATCCGCTCCATCCCAAATCCAATCTTAAGCTCCTTGTTAAAGTTCTCCGCCTGCCCCCTCTGATTGTGCCACTTCAGAACCTCCTCTCTATTCTTCTCCTCCTCCAACCAGTTTGTCGCTACGGCATGATAAAAATACTGCTCCTCTTTCTCAAAGAGTTCCCGCTGTCTCCGAATCTCTCGCTTGACCACCAAACGAAAAGCCCTCTTCGTCCCGTTCATACAATGCACCGTCTCCCCTAACTCATAACCACAACCCACAACCAGCTCCTTCCATTCTCCACTCCCTATCAACCCAATGGCCGATTTCAAATTTGGAATAGCGATGTGGATTCTCGACTTGTTGAATTCAGGAGAGACTGTCGAAAAAGTCCCCAGGCAGATTCTTGGGTGAGATGCAGAAAAAAATGACCTCACAGAATGCACCACAATCAACGATCTCATAATTGCGGGGGGTCATGAGACCCCCGAAAATCACCCATTAACTACACTAAACGGTTTTTCGACAGTCTCGGAAGTAATTTTTTTACTTATAGCCTTCGTTGAAAACTATATTCTTAGCTATGCAATTATTGCTTACCTATGAGATCTCAAAGCAATTGACCTGCATCTTATCTTTTCCAAAACCATGGCCACTGGATGATTCTCTGCAAGATAGAAGCTTCATCTTCAGGGGAGACTTAAAATAATATCTTTCCCCAGTATAGTGAGTCAACAATGCTGATAAAGGTCCCCTTTGACATACAAGGTAAAAAGGAAACGAAGGCCTTTGGAAGCAGAACCTACATCCCCAGATAAGCTTGCTTCACATAATCATTGTTGAGGAGTTCCTTCCCCAATCCTCCGAGAACGATGCGGCCATTCTCAAGGACATAAGCGTGGTTGCAAATATTCAGGGTTTGCTTCACGTTCTGCTCTACCAGAAGAACGGTTACTCCTTCCTGATTGATTCTTTGCACGATGCGGAAAATCTCCTGGACGAGGAGAGGGGCCAACCCCAAGGAAGGCTCATCAAACATAAGCAGTCTAGGAATGGACATTAGCCCTCGGCCGACGGCACACAACTGTTGCTCCCCGCCGCTAAGGGTGCGGGCATACTGCCTACGTTTCTGCTCCAAGAGAGGGAAGAAACTGTAGACCTTTTGGAGGTTTTCTTTCCTTTTGGGTCTTGCCTTATGCATAAGGGAACCCATGACCAGATTTTCCTCCACGGTCATCTCTGGGAAGAGGCGTCTACCTTCCGGGACAAGGACAATTCCAAATTCTATGGTCTTATGATCCGGGATTTGGTGCAAAGAGATTCCATCGAGTTCGATGGAGCCTCTCGAGGGCCTCTGGAGTCCGGAGATAGTGCGAAGGGTGGTGGATTTTCCTGCTCCATTCGCTCCAACAAGAACCAGGATTTCTCTTTCCTTGACCTCCAAAAAGATATCCCAGAGCACCTGAACATCCCCATAGAAAACGTCAATATGGCTAACCTTGAGCATAATCTTCTCCCTAGCGGGCTCTGATTATTTTAGGACAGGGCTGATTTCATTAAGCAGGTGCGAGACCCTTGATCAATTTTAATGAGTTGTAGGATTCAGAGATAGTGAAGCTCCCCGGCCGCAGGCCGGCGCTTCCCGGCAAGGTAATGTCATTTTATATTATGCCCCTTGACCCCGCCTACAAGGCGGGACTTGCGGGGCACGTTCCGGTCACGAGATTTTCCGTGACGGTCTTCTAGTAAATATTTTTCTGATCTTGTGCCAGTCTCCCACGATGCCATTCGACATGTAGAGAATCGTCAGAACCACCAGGATTCCAAAAGCCAAGGCATGACCCTGGCTGACC
Organism: Thermodesulfobacteriota bacterium; assembly: GCA_035625415.1. Classification (GTDB taxonomy): domain Bacteria; phylum Desulfobacterota; class BSN033; order BSN033; family UBA1163; genus UBA1163. The sequence continues at coordinate 7,542 of DASPPQ010000250.1, read as the reverse complement.
CATCTTGGAGCCAACCCAAAAACAGCCGACCGAAAGAGCTCTTGAATTCCAACCATAACAAGAGCCCCAATGGCCGGCCCCCACAAGGTCGCCACCCCGCCAATAATCCCCACCAGTATGGCCTGAATGGAGATATTATGGAGAGAAAAGACTATCGAGGGGTCAATAAAGCCCATATAATTCATATAAAAGGCGCCTGCCGTTCCCGTGAAGAAGGAACTGATCATCAGAGAAATATTTTTGTATAGCGTCGTATCGATCCCGATGGACTCTGCCGCATCCTGATCCTCCCGAATCGATACAAAGTAATACCCCCACTTGGAGTTCATAACCAGATAGATCGTCCCGATACATACAGCAGCAAGACAAAGGGCTATGTAATAATAGGGAAGTTTGCTGACGAAAGTCTGCATGATCAATATTCCAATCATTCCATCGGTGAAACCCACCCAGTTGTTTGCAATAAGCCTTAGGATCTCAGCCGAAGCAAGAGTGGCTAGGGCAAAATAAGGCCCCCTCAGCCGAAAGCAGATGAACCCGATCAAGAGGCCTAGCACAACGGCCGACCATCCTCCAAAGGCCATACCCAACCATGGGGAGAGTGATAGCTTGGTATGAAAAACACCAGCAGTATAAGCCCCTATGCCGAAAAAGGCAGCCTGTCCAAACGAAACTTGACCGGTATATCCTGCAAGAAGATTCCAGGAGGAACCGATAACGACCCACACGAGCACAAGGATCATAAGGTGCTGGTAGTAATCCTGCCCTACCAACAAAGGAAGAACTCCTATCAAGATAAGAAGGATGACTGCATTAAGACCACGTTTTGGTTTGTTCACCTTCAATCTCATCCTATATCTTGGTCATTCGTTTCAGTCCTCCGGGGAGAAAAAGCAACACCAAGAGAAAGATCACCATTCCCACCGCGTCCTTGTATCCCATAGAGACATAGGTAGCCCCCAAAGATTCTGCGATACCGAGTGTCAGGCCGCCCAAGATAGCTCCCACTGTGCTGCCCATGCCCCCCAGAATGGTAATGACAAAAGCCTTCAGCGTGAAAGGGCCGCCAATATCCGGGAAAAGATAATATACTGGGAGAAGCAGCGAACCCGCAGCAGCGGCCAGAGCTGATCCAAGTGCAAAAGTAAAAAAGGTGATCTTCCGCTGCGGGATTCCCATCAGAATAGCAGCTTCTTTATCTTGGGCAGTCCCCCGTATGGCGCGGCCTATGTCGGTTTTCATGAGGAAGAGAAACAGACCTACGGTGAGCAGCATAGCGATAATGGAGGCGATGATAAGGGGGATGTTGAAGGAGATCTGCCCGAGCGAAAAAGTCTTGCTCGAATAACTCGTTTGCAATGACTGGTAGTTGGAAGTGAAAATGAACCGGGCGATTTCGGTAAGGCAGAGACCAATCCCGACCGTCATCAATACCTGATTTTCCGGGAGGAGGGACTCCCTTCCAATCAAAGGGACTAAAAGATACTTTCCAATAAAAAGAGAGAGAACAAAGAGGGCCGGCATCGTGACCAGAAGTGAAAAATAAGGGTCCATACCGAAATACCTAAAACAAATGAGAGTAATATACATGGAGATCATCATGATCTGTCCGTGTGCCAGATTGATAATGCCCATCACGCCCATGATCAGCGTCATTCCCAGTCCAATGAGAGCGTAGAGCCCCCCAATCAAAATGCCTGCAACGACAGTTTGGATAAAGACTAACATAGGTATTTCCTGACCAGAACAATCCCAGCAAGCCCTGCCTGGAGAGAGAGAGGGCGGAAGCTGAAACAATTTACATGATATTTCATTTGCGGGAAATCCTTGCCATGGTGGGCAAACCCCAATTTGGACTTAGTGAAAAAAGGGAGAGGCGAGATATCCCGTTTCTTTTGAACGATTTCAGCGCTCCTTCCAGGGTCTGTGGGGAAATATATATTTGGCCGTCGCATACTCCTTTGGCCAAACACATTCGAGTCTCCCTTTGATCCACTGGACGAGGTAGGTGAGGAGCTTATTTTGGTTTGTCTTTTTGCCATAGGAGATAAACTTTACCCTGCCAAAGGCTGTCATGAAGTCCGTCGCTGCAAGGGCTTGACGAATATCCTCAGGGGATAAAGACTTCGTTCTCCTCAAGACGTCAGCAATTACGTACATACCGGCATAAGCCTCAGCTCCCCGGAAATCGGTCACTTTACCATAAAGCTTCTTGTAGTTCTTATAGTAATCCATGGCCCCGGGGTATGGGAGATTGGGTACCCAGAGGTCAGCAGCAAAAACGTCATCCGCCGCCCTCCCAGCATTCTGATGAAATTCGGCAAGAACGAACCCTCCGCCTCCTCCCATAAAAAGTTGAGGATTAATATCCAATTCCATGGATTGTCGCATGATCAGGGACCCATCCATTAGGTAGGAGATCATGTAAATGAGATCGGGTTTGGCATTCTTCACCTTGATTAAAAGAGGCTTAAAATCCACGGCTCCGTGTTCATATCCCTCTTTAAGTAGTACCTGGATCCCTAGGCCCTTGCAGGATTTTTCAAACCCTTGTGAGCCACTCGTTCCAAAGAGAGTATTTTCAAAAAGGATAACTGCCGTCTTAGGTTTTGCAATTTCCTTAAGGAAATTTTCTGCGGCCCCCGTGTACTCACTGACGGTGGGATTTAATCGGAAGATGTAATTCCAGCCTTGTTCGGTAATGTTATCTGCCGCTCCGGTATTAATGAGGAAGGGGATTTTCTTTTGCTGGGCGACGCCAGCAACGGAATAGGTTTCAGAACTTCCATACTCGCCTCCTAGCATGACCACTTTATCTTTAGAGATCAATTTTTCTGCCGCACCACGAGCTACATCGGGAAGACTCATATCATCCTCTATCAATAACTCGATCTTGGAACCCTTGGCACCCCCGGCCTTGTTGATCTCGTCTAAGGCCATCAAAAAAGAATTCTTTTCAATTTCCCCAAATACAGCCTTTTCTCCAGTCAAGGGAAGAACGATACCCACCTTGATGGTTTCTGCGGCAAAAGATACAGGATTAAAAGAAACAGGCAAGAGAATACTTGCAACCATTAAGACGAACCAACCTGACGTCCTTTTCATAGATGTCTCCCGTAGAATCTAGATTTCTTGGATTTTTTAGAACTCTTCAACATAGAGATGGATTTTCAATGGGATGGAAAATTTGGCTTTCGAGACATTAAAATAGTAAATTCATGTGGTCGTGTCAAGAAAATTCATTGGTTGTGTGTTAGCAAAGTGGGTATGTCCCTTATAATTGCTAAGTTAAAATGTCTCCATGGAGATGAGAAAGCTTATCGTGGGGTAATGGTATTGGTGAAGGGATGAGAGATCGGAAGCCGACGGGGAAAAACCGAATCTTTCGGCGAAATTTCTTGACTTTCAGTTGGCGACTTCACAAATGCCTGACCGAGCGTGATACTTGAGGGTGAGGATTACGGTTTGAAAGTGAGGATAACGTTCCGGCTGCCCCGTCTTTTTAGGCGGGCGACGCCCATCCGCACAGGTTGGGTCCAACCGCTGGTTAGGGCGTATGAAGATTAAGTCTGTCACCAGACTACACTGAAGATCATCGTGATTCCGCTACCAGGTCGAACCCCTTTGCTTTCATGATGGTAGTGGCTTCGGGGGATTGAAGGTATTTGATCATCGCTCTTGCGGCCTCTGGTTGATTCGCAGCGGATGGAATCGCCACCGCATAAATCGTGCTGCCTTGCAGATCACCAGGCAGTGGGCCGATAACCTCTGCTTCCGAGACCAATATCAACTCACTGATCAGTTGCACCGCCAGCTCGGCTTCTCCAGTAGCCAGTAGGCGCGCAGCAAACCCGCCTTCTGGCGGAAATCTTGTCTTGGGCTTCATCTCCTCGACGAGGCCGAGGCGCTCGATCACCTTGCTAAAATGAACGCCACTCACGCCGCCGAAAGCGGGGTTTGAATAGCTTATGGACTTGGCGGCAATCAGTGCGCATTTCAGCGCCCCAGGTGTTGAAATATCCGGTTTCGGCGCCCCTTTACGCACTGCTATGCCGACGCTCGAGCGGGCAAGCGTAACGTCAGAACCCGGTACCAACCGGCCGGCCTTGATCAAGCCGTTGATATTGCCGCGAGTCCCTAAGAACAGGTCGGCAGCCTCGCCGTCTTCCATGCGCTTCGTCAATTTCACGCCCAGGCCGAATGTGATGCTTACTTTGTGCCCGCTTGCCTTCTCAAATCGCGGTGCTAGGTCCTCCAAAACACCTTGAAGGGGAATCGGTGCGAGAATCTTTATCTCTGCCGCGCTCGCGGGCATTCCGGCAAGTGCTAGTGCGATAACAGTGAATATAATTCGAAAAGATATATTTTTCGTCGTACTCTCCTCTCCTTTTCACGAGATGCTGCAGGTGGGCAACTTCACAGAAAACGATTACGACCCTATTGGATCACCAACAACAAGCAAAATCGTATTACGTGACTTTATGGTTAGAGGCGGAATGGAGCATGTATCTCTATCCACAGATACCGCCCAATACGAGTTTCTCACTTTCTAAGCAGCGTCATCTCCTCACATTTGACTATGCTTTGATCTCTCTCTTCAGGTAGACAAACCATGCATAATTGACCAAAAAGCTGGATTGTTCAGTACAGGAAGAAATATTTGCTTAAACCATTAGTTGCGGGTCTCGGATCAATTTTCGTTGAATTTCTCTATCTGGGATATCCAAAATTCCTATTCTTTAAGGGCAGAAAGCAGTTTTTCGACTTGATATTCGGACCTCTCTCCGGCCTTTTGCCATGTCTGAATGATGGAGTAACATCCTTGCAACTCTTCAACAACGGCATTGACGGGGCGGATAGGATCGGAGCCGATGGTCAGCGCGGCCACCATCGTCAGCCACCATAGCATTTCTTCAAACGCCTCTTTGTTGAACCACCAGATATCGTTGCACTGGTTCACCAGTAAGAATTGTCGAACGTCACTATCCTTTAACAATGATTCTAATACCCCGTAAACTTGTTCTCTGCCGGATGGCTTCGACTCAAACCATCTTTGATGACCCGTGGCCCATTTGATAACTGTCAGTGAACCCCGGGCAGCAGTTTCTTCAAGTCCCAAATCCCTCAGCACACTTAAGATCGTTTTTCCAAGCCTCCATTCGTCAATCCAGGTACGACTCTGCCCTGCAAAATCCCTCTGATTGACCACCCTCCCGAGAGCATGAACAAAGAACCAACCGAAGAGAGTCGCCCAGGTGGTTGTTGAATCGGTCAGTTTCTTGTGTAGGTATTCTGCTGCGGCTTTGACTCCTTTGGGTTGGAGCCGTGGATAGCGGCTTGTAATGACGGGTAAGTAAAGGATGGCTTCCAGTTTACGCCGAATCTCTTCGACAATCGTCGTCTCATCTTCTCCCCCTCCGCTGAGCCGTTTTGCTTCTTGCAAGAGACGGATCATTTTCTTTTCGATCTCTTCTATGAGATTCTGATCGACTTTGGACTGCGACAGGGTAATGCGTGCCTCTATTAAACGACGGAATGTGTATGCATTGACCAATTCCCTAAAGGCATTCTGAAGGGGTTGCAACAGCATCTCTCTTAATGCCTCGTCGATACTGGGAACTCCACGGCCATTTAGATCATGGGCTATTCGGGCATAATGAGACCATTGATTATCCCGAACTTCTCTGAAATCGATAAAGACTTGGTACTTGTAAGCCCCCAGCTCTATATACAATCCTCTCTTGCACAGCTCATCGCTGTAACGAATGTATTCCAGACCGGTCGCATTATCGCGGAAAATGGAGAAATAGGCTTGATCATTGTGCAAGCCAAGGCCTTCTCCCAAATCTTTCTGAATTAATACGCGTTCATCTCCTTCGCCGGCCTTGATCGAATAGGCGACGGAGGACCGGACCCATCCTCGGGCGGATTCATATTTGTTGTGATAGAGGATGAGGGCTCGTTCATCGCCTGATCGATTGGAGTAGGCGAAAACATTCTCGTTGACATAGCCCTCTGGGGTGAAAAAATCATAAAGCAGGAAATGCTTGACATCAGAAAAAAGATGACGGCGCTTCATCAACGGGAATATCTCTCTTTCATGCCGCTGGATTAATTCCTGGTCGGGTTGTTCTTCCCATTTGGCGTGCCGGTATTCCATTCCATATTTTTCGTTAAATCCTTCGATCTGGCCGTGGGCAAACATGGGGAGCCCGGGCATGGTCACCATCATCGTGCAGACACCGAAGTATTTATCTCCCTTGCCGAATTGCGTGACAGCCGTTTCCTCATCCGGGTTACTCACAAAATTGACAAATCGTTTGAGGACCTCAGGATTGAATTCGAGAGTATTCTTCATGACGGAGCGGTATTTGGAGTTTTCTTCATCCTTTATCATATTCATGAAAGCGCTGTTGTAAACGCGATGCATCCCCAACGTTCGGACAAAGTACCCCTCCAACAGCCAAAAGGCTTCCGCGAGTAGTAATGTGTCAGGGGCTTCCTGTGCGACACGGTCCACTACCTGACGCCAGAATTCTTCGGGTATGAAACGGTTGAATTGTTCTTTGGGCATACCATGTTCAGCTCGCGAAGGAATGGCTCCGCCTGTGCCCGGTTCCGGAAACCACAAACGTTGATAATGCCGCTTCGTCAAGGTCATGGCGGCATCGAAGCGAACGACAGGAAATTTTCGGGCAACGCTGAGGATGGTTTGAATCACCGCCTCTCTCACCTCAGGGTTCAGGTAGTTCAACTGGGCTGTATCGTTCCAGGGCATTCGGGTCCCGTCGTTCCCATGATAGATGAACTTTTCGTTGCCACTTTTCCGGTCCACTCTTTTGAACACCACAGCCGCGTCACTCCGGTCGAAATAATGATCTTCGAGATAAATCCCTACTTCCCCGTGCCACGACAGATCCGGTCCGTTGAAACGATATACGGGGAAGGGGCTGTAATCCAGGGAGATAAACCACTCCGGATGTTCGATGACCCATCTGGAATCAATTCCCACATGGTTGGGCACCATATCGCTTGCCATGCGGATGCCCCGCCTCCACGCCCGGTCTTTTAAATTCTGAAAGGCTTCTTCACCTCCGAGGTCGCTTGCGATCTCGTAGTCAAACAGGGAATAAGCCGAAGCCACTGCGTCTGGGTCGCCCAACAGCTCTTTAATTCTTTTGGAGGCAAGGCTTCTCTCCCACACGCCGATCAGCCACAAGCCGGTGAAACCCCAACGGGCTAACAGGTTCAGTTCCTCATCAGGAATTTGATCGAGTCGGTAGATGGAACGCCGGTACTTCCTGGAGAGCTGATGGAGCCATACATAAACATTTTTCGCCATGAGGACCAACTTGGGCATCCAGTCGAGGTCAAAGCTAAAGCGCTCCGGTTCTTCCTCCATTCCAAAAAATTCGTAGACCTCCGCGGGAGCACGGCCCCAAAATGCCATTCTCCGCCATTCGGCGATTTCTTCCTCCTTCATCAAGTCCAGACTGCTGAGAAGCCGTAAGAGATAGGGACCGAGTAAATAACCCCATTTTT
>DASPPQ010000249.1:0-7329 GCA_035625415.1 Thermodesulfobacteriota bacterium | reverse complement strand
CGCTTCCTGCTCCTCCTCGCCCCCTTTGCAATACCCTTCAGCTTTCCAAAATCTTTGGTAAAGAAGGTGATGATTTTATCGGATTCACCGTAGTTAAGAGAGCGAATGACGATGGCGTTGGTCGTGAAAAGAGGCATATCGAGAAACAAATCCTAAACTCTAAATTCTAAATCCTAAGAAATAGAATCTAAGAGTCAAAAGATCATACGGTTTTGAGTTTTATGCTTTGACATTTGAGTTTGTTTAGAGTTTAGAGCTTCGAGTCTAGAGTTTAAACCATTTCGAACCTCGCGTTTCAAGTTTGGAGTACACCCACAATCCATATTCTGGAAAGCTACTTTGTACTGGGTCCCTTTCCACCCCGTGCAGGGGCGGAGGGCTCCTGCATCTTGATGACTTCTGTCCCGGGTGGGATGGTAAATTGGAAGAAGGCGTTGGGGAGCCCTACGTTGGTCTGGACATCGATAAAACGGGTTCGAGTTAAATTCCCCATCTCATCCAAGACATCGGCTTGAAGGACCGTAAACGCCCCTTTATCAACCGTCAGAATCAACTTCGAAAAAGTAGCCAGGGGTTCCTTCGGGGTTAACTCAACGACATAGCTCTCCTCCTTTTGAGAAACCGATTCCTTCAAATTGAGGAGGTTGAAGTCCCGGCCGAGATTCCCCTCTCCGGCCAAGAAAGCCAGCGGCGTCTTCTCTTTGAGAACCCTTGAGACGTCGGAAACGAGAACCTGCTTTTCATCGGGCTGATAGAACCAGAGGGTATGTCCATCCGAAATAAGCTTCTGATGAGGAGTCGTATAGTCCCACCGCATCATCCCTCTCTTCTTAAGATAGACTTTTCCTTCTCCCCGGTTGGGTTGTCTCATCCCTTTGCCGAAATACTCCTGAGTAAAATTAGCTTCGACGTCGTTTGCCTTCTCATACCGGTTCTGGATTCCGTTCAGCACCTCCTGGCCGGTGATGCAATAGGCCGCAGGATCGAAGAATAACACCAACGCAAAAAAGACCAACAGAGATATTTTTTTCATCCTTGTCAACCTCTTGGTTTCCACCTTAAGACGATGAACTGTTCTTTGTTCGTTAATCATTGTTCATCATTCATTGTCCGTCGCTCACGGTTCAATTTTCTTCACCAGGACCTCTCTGGGCTTGACCCCATCGGAAGGCCCCACGACCCCTTCCTCCTCCATCTTTTCGACGATGCGGGCCGCACGGTTGTAACCGATCCGAAATCTTCTTTGGATGAGGGAGATGGAGGCCTGTCCGATCTCGGCGACGAACGCGACGGCCTCATCATATTTCTCGTCGTATTCATCCTCCTCTCCTCCTACCGTCTCTTTTTCTTTCTTGACATCGGCGAGCACTGAAGGATCTAAATAAGAAGGCTTCCCCTGTTTTTTCAGGAATTCGACAATCCGTTTGATTTCGCCGCTGGAGACGAAAGCGCCATGAAGACGTGTCAGTTTCGAGCTGCCCGGCGGGAGAAAGAGCATATCCCCGGCTCCCAGAAGGTGCTCAGCACCGATGGTGTCCAGGATGGTCCGAGAATCCACCTTGGAGGTGACCTGAAAGGAAATCCGTGCAGGAAAATTCGCTTTAATGATCCCGGTAAGCACATCGACGGAAGGTCGTTGAGTCGCCAGTAAGAGATGGATACCCACTGCCCGTGCCATCTGGGCGAGCCGTGTGATCGCCTCCTCCACATCCTTCGATGAGATCATCATCAGGTCCGCCAGCTCATCGATCACCACCACAATATAGGGGATCCTTTCCATGGGCTCCGCTGTCTTTTCCTCATCTCCCTCTAAGACATCACCCTTCCGCTTATAGACTTTCCCTTTCTCTTTCAGTTCTTTCTCCGTCCGCTGATGGTAATGCTCAATATTCCTCACCCCCTTTTCAGCCAAGACCGTATACCTCCGCTCCATCTCTTCCACCAGCCATCGAAGAGCTGCTGCTGCTTTTTTCGGGTTGGTCACGACGGGAAGGAGCAAATGTGGAATCCCTTCGTAATCAGAGAGCTCCAGCATCTTCGGATCAATCATCAGGAAGCGGACCTCTTCCGGCGTGGCTTTGAAAAGGATGCTGCAGATCATCGCATTGATGGAAACACTCTTGCCGGAACCTGTCGATCCGGCAACCAGAAGATGGGGCATTCTTGCAAGATCCACGACAAAGGGCTCTCCGGAGATGTCTTTTCCCAATCCAAAAGAGAGTTTCGATTTGAACGCCCGAAAAGGATCGGAATCGATGATCTCTTTGAGGTAGACGGTTTCCCTGTTGGTGTTCGGAACTTCAATGCCCACCACCGATTTCCCGGGGATGGGGGCGACGATCCGAATGGACAGAGCGCTTAACGCCAGAGCCAGGTCATCGGCCAAGTTGACAATCCGGCTGACCTTCACTCCAGGAGCCGGCTCGAATTCATAGACGGTGATCACAGGACCCGGCCTCACCTCGACTACTTTTCCCTCGACGCCGTAATCCAGAAGTTTTTTTTCCAAAATACGGGAGTTCATGATCAAGCTCTCCCGATCGATCTTCTGTCTCTTCTCCAACTCGGCTTCAAGCAAAGAAATGGGAGGAAGCTGAAAGGCTTTTGAGGACTCCAAAAATGCGAACGCCTCCTGTTTCATCGCCTCTTCTTTTTTTGGGGAAGGGGATGGCTTTTCTACAACGACGGTAGGGAGAACTTCCGTGGGTTCCTTTTTCTCCTGCTTTTGTTTCACCAATTTCTTTTCCCTCTCCGCCCCCTCTCTTCTAACCGTTATGAGCGTCCCGATCTTCTCGGTCAGTTTTTGAAAAGCCGCTCCCAGACGCTGAACGAGAGAGATGAAGGAGACCCCCGTTCCCAGAACGAATGAAAGGATTAAAATCGCCAATAAAAGGACGGCCGTCCCTGGACGATTGAAATACCTGACAAGATGCCTTGAAAAGATCTCTCCGATAAACCCGCCCATCAAGAGGTCTTGATGGTAGATGTGGATGGGGTTCAACCATAAACCGAACAAGGAAGAAGTCGTGATGAGCATCACCACCCAGCCCGTTACCTTCACCGACAGGTACTTCCACTCCCACCTGAAAATGAAACTCAGGGCAAAAACGACCAGTCCAAAGGAGATCAGAAAGGAGGGAAAACCAAACCCTTGGAAGAGAAGGCCCGAGAGGTAGGCTCCAACAGACCCCATCCAATTATCAACCTCTTTGACCTTCGAGGAGGTATAAGAAAAGAAAGAGGGGTCCATGGGGTGATAAGAGACCAAACTTAGAAAGAGGAAGATCGCCATGGCGATCAGCAAGATCCCTATGATTTCGTGCTTTAATTTCTCTTTGACGGAACCCTCTATCACGGTCTCTCCTTACTCTAAGCATCCCCAAAAGGAGGGAAGCTGTGGAAGAATTACGCCCGGTTCAAAGGGCGGGCAAGGATATCGAAAAAGTTTTGCAGCGGCACCTCTTCACGCTGACTGCCTACGATAAAACACTTAGCAGCTATTGAGCACTGACAGGCTTTTATGAGCTTCCCCTTCTAAAGTAACCGCATCTGTAAAACTTTGGGGATATTCTTGCCCGCCCGCCTCCCTGAATTCTTTCACAGCCTCGGGGGATCTTAAGGAGCTATCATTTCTGAGCGATCACTTTAAAATTTTTGGAGATCGCTTCTCTCACCATCTTCATCAACCACTCTCTATCCTTTAAAGCACAACTCTCCGTCTCGATGGGGTGACCTACTAGGATTCGAATCTCTCCGCGTGTCGCGGTCAATTTATCCTTTGGCATGATGTCCCGGCTCCCGCTGATCGCAACGGGAACGATAGGAACCTTCGACTTAATCGCCAGGGTGAACCCTCCCTTTTTAAAGGGCTGGATCAAACCATCCGGACTTCTTGAACCTTCGGGGAAAATGACTACCGACATCCCGTCTCGAATCTTCTGAGCCGCCTCGTTCATCGCTTCCACGGTATCCCGGGTTCCTCCTCGGTCGATACTAATGTAGCCTACGGCGGCCATTGTCCAACCCAAAAAAGGGATGGCAAAGAGCTCTTTCTTTGCCAACCATTTAAATTGATAAGCAAGGTGGCCGAGCAAAGCAAAGATGTCATAATACCCCTGGTGGTTCGACATAAAGATATAGGGACCCTTGCCATCAAGAAGCTCCGTCCCTTCGATCCTGACCTTTACCCGGTTGGCCAGAAGAGCCACTTTCCCCCAGAGCTTCGCATAATAATGACCCACCTTCCCCTTTCGGTCAAACGGATAGGCGAGGAGGGCAAAGATCCCTAGAACCAATGTAGCGACGACAATACAAAACCAGACAAAGAGTGTACGGATCATTTTCGTGATTCGTGACTCGTGATTCGTGACTCGTGATTTGTGACTTGTGAACCGTTTGTTTTTGCGATTCACCAATCACTATTCACGAATCACTTCGTTAGATCCTCTTTTCCAACTCCTTAAGGATAGCCTCGACTTCCTCTTTAATTTTTTCGTCAATGTCATAAGGAGATTTCCCCTCCCGGTCTGCCTGAAGAATCTTAGGGTTGAAACTCATGTGGCCTAAAACGGGGAAATCGGAGAGTTGCTCTTCAATGAGCCGTCTATCCTCCTCACCGGTGACCTTATTTCCAACAATCATCGTATTTTTGATTTTTAGATCCTCGCCCAATTTCTTGATCTGTCTTGCCGTATTCATGGCCCTCTGTCCCGGTTCCACGACAATGACGAGGGCATCCACGTATCCGGTACTCCCCCTCCCAAGGTGTTCCAACCCCGCCTCCATATCAATGATCAAAGCTTCTTCCCGCTGCACCAGAAGATGGCGGACCAGATTCTTCAGGAGAACATTTTCAGGGCAGAAACATCCGCCACCTCCCTGGGGGATACAGCCTAAGAGAAGAAGTTTGACCCCTTCATAACTCACTCCCATATCGTCAGGAAGGTCATCCACTTTTGGATTAAGTTTGAACATCGTCCCATAGCTCCCCTTTTTTGCGCCGGTTCTCTCCTCGATCATTGAAGTCATGGAGGCAATGGGCGAAAGTTTGGAAAGAGTTTCTTTGGGAAGACCAATGGCCGAAGCTAAGTTGGAATCGGGGTCTGCATCGATGGCGAGAACCTTACGGCCCCGATGCGCCAAAATTCTGGCCATGACTCCCGCAAGCGTCGTCTTTCCGACTCCACCCTTCCCTGAAATGGCGATCTTCATGATGATTCTTTCTCCCTAGATAGTGCTTCCCATCTCACCTGGATTCCCTGACCCCTTTTGTTCATAAATCATAATCAAAAAATCATCAAATGTCTATTGTGGCGAATATCTTACCTTTTTCTTCCTCGATCCCTGCCCAGGGCGAATTGACAAAGGTATGCTTATCATCAATAATATTGACCGGCACGTGCCCCGCAAGGCCCGTCTTGTAGACGGGGGCAAGGGGCAAAATATAAATGAAAATTTCATTACCGAAAAGCCCCCCCTGTGGGCGGGGAGCTTCACTCTAATAGAGGAAGAAGCAATGAAGCTGAAGAGAAAGACTTTGGCTATTCTCAGATCTCGCTATCTCGTCACCGATGTCAATCAAGGAGCCTTCCCTGCTCTCTTACCTTTTTTTAAGGAGGCCTTGAACCTTTCCTACACGATGTCAGGCGTCATCGTTCTGTCTTCGAATCTGACCTCTTCGATCATCCAGCCTGCATTCGGATACCTCTCCGACAGGCGACCCATCGGATGGTTTCTCCCTTTGGCACCCTTCATTGCCTGCTTGAGGTTATCCATCCGTGGGTTCGCTTCTCATTACTCTCTCCTTCTTCTGTGTGTCATTCTGACGGGCATCGGCATTGCAAGCTTCCACCCGGAAGGGTTCAAGATGGCCTACTTTTTTACCGGCGATAAGAAAGTCACGGGCATGTCCATTTTTGCGGTCGACGGTGGGGAGTACCGATGACCATAAAATCGATCTTTGCGTTGCCTTTGATTGCATTTGTTCTCAGTTTGTTGGTAAAGTATCCTCTTTCTAAATAAATACGCTAAGCGCTTAGCGCTCTGCGCATAGCGTCGCGGAGGATAAATTGACATCTGATAAAATTACAATGAGTGAGAAAAACTATGAATAATATATTAGTGACGGGTGGAGCAGGGTTTATCGGTTCACACCTTTGTGAGCGTCTTTTAACCGATGGGATCAAAGTCATTTGTCTGGACAACTTTGATACCTTTTATGATCCCAAGATTAAAATCAAAAATGCGGAGGTGATCGCAAAGAAATTTCCGGATCTGTTTGACCTCGTGACAGGCGATATTCGAAACCCTGAACAGGTTAAAAGACTCCTCCAAAAAAACGAGGTCGATTTCGTCGCCCATCTGGCTGCCAGGGCCGGAGTGAGACCCTCTATTGCTGACCCCTTTCTCTACGAGGATGTGAACATCCGTGGGACGATCGTCCTTCTGGAAGCCTGCAAAGAGCGTGGAATCAAGAATTTCATTTTCGCCTCTTCCTCTTCAGTCTATGGAGAAAACCAGAGGGTCCCTTTCTCAGAAAAGGACCTCGATATCCAACCCATTTCACCTTACGGAGCCACCAAACGGGCTGGTGAACTCGTCTGCTATTCTTATCACCACCTTTATCGGATGAATATCGCCTGCCTCCGAATCTTCACGGCCTATGGTCCAAGGCAAAGGCCGGAGATGGCGATCCATAAGTTTACTCGTTTGGTTGACCAGGGTGAAAAAATCCCGATGTATGGGGATGGTTCTTCACGGCGGGATTACACCTATATCGACGACCTGATTGATGGGATTCTCGGTGTCATCGATCACCACAAAGGATTTGAGATCTATAATCTCGGAGAATCCGAGACCACTTCTTTAAAGGAATTGATCCGATTGATTGAGGAGGCTCTTGGCAAAAAGGCGGCTATCGAAACGATGGAACTCCAGCCCGGCGATGTCTCCGTGACCTATGCGGATATCACCAAGGCGAAACGAATACTGAAATATCATCCTAAGGTGAAGATGAAGGAAGGTATCCAACGCTTTGTGGAATGGTATAAAGAGAACCGATAAACCGCAGGCGGAAGGTTATATTGATATTGTCTTTCGTGACCAGCTTTGGTTCACGCTGTTGACATAGGTGAAAAAACTCGCCCCCTGTGAGAAGATTAAGAAAGGATTCGCATCAGCATGACCGGTTCCGCCGTCTGTTAGCGATAGTTCCAGAAGAAGGTTTACCGATCACCGCTTCGTAAAAATATGGCGGATATCTTGATAAAGCGGTCGGAGCCGGCTGTACATCTTAAGATAGACCTGATGATATAGCTCATCGTAGATTTC